>NZ_JAMBLP010000025.1:0-41775 GCF_023336985.1 Marseilla massiliensis
ATTTGCAATGTGTTGATTATCAGTGGGAAACATCAATAGGCTTGTTTCGCGCTCTTGATGCAGTTTTGCTGAAATGGTTTTCTTCATTTAACATCCCCTGCTGCACGGCTTCACAATCGGTGGAAAGTGTTCCTGAACAGGTTGGTACCGTTGTTCTATATGCAGGGCCACGCTTCGATGCTGTTTCGGCAAGCAGGTTTCCATTGATTATCCCAAGCCGGTTGTTAGGCAACCGTGGCGTGATTTTGTTGCTTGTTCCCGGCTTTCCGAGCGCGTTGGTGCTCTTGTAGGCATCTTGTGGGCGCTTTGCTTCGGCGTGGCCCGTTACGCCTCTGGCAAGAGTGAATGCCAATCTGCACCGCGGCATGCCCCATTTGCTTTGGCCTCTGAATGACGATTCGGGATTGTTGCATGATGTTTGCCATCCACCTGCCACTATGCCTGTTTCCCACAGACAGCTCTCCGGCCCAGGCGTGGCTTCGTTTTTTCAGTCATAAAAGCGGCCGAGGCCTGTAACAGGTGGTGTTTCTGTTGCAGGCCTCGGCCGGTTGTTTTGTATGTGTATTGCGATGCTTTACTTCAGGTAGTCTTCGAAATACTGCGTTATGCGCTCGTGCAGGTGCACGCTTTTGTGCCCCCTCATGTTGTGGCCCTCGCCGGGATAGACGAAGAAGTCGGGCTGGGTGCCGGCCTCCTCGCAGGCGTTGAGGAACTGCAGGGCGTGCTGAGGAACTACGGTGGGGTCGTTCATGCCTATGATTATCTGCAGCTTGCCTTTCAGGTTCTTGGCCTTCGCGAGCAGGCTCGTCTGGGCGTAGCCCTCGGGATTGGCCTCCGGGGTGTCCATGTAGCGCTCGCCGTACATCACCTCATACCATTTCCAGTCGATGACCGGGCCTCCGGCCACGCCCACCTTGAACACATCAGGATATGTGGTCATGAGCGACGTGGTCATGAATCCGCCGTAGCTCCATCCGTGCACGCCCATTCGTGTGGTGTCGACGTAGGCCAGCGACTTGAGGTAAGCCACCCCCCGCATCTGGTCTTTCATCTCTTCTTGCCCCAGGTGGCGGAATGTTGCCTGCTCGAAGTCGCGCCCGCGGTCAGACGAGCCTCGGTTGTCGAGTATGAAGAGCAGGTATCCCTTCTGCGCCATGTACGTCTCCCAGGAGCGGCTGGCATAGTGCCATCCGGCCTCGACGTTGCGTACGTTTGGCCCGCCATATACGTAGACCACGGTAGGGTACTTCTTTGCGGGGTCGAAGCCGATGGGTTTCACCATTCGGAAATAAAGGTCGGTAGAGTCGTCGGCAGCCTTTATCGTGCCGCACGAGTATTCGGGCACGGCATAACCCGCCCATGGGTCGGGGGCGCTCAATATGCGGTTGCTTGCTGCCGTTGCCGTGTTGGTCACACAGATGTCGCGCGGCACGTCGGGCTCTGTGTAGTGGTCGAAGAGCCATTTGCCCGATGCCGACAGCATTCCGCCCTTGTCTCCGCGCCCGAAGTAAGCCGCGTGCATGCCCCGCCCGTTGTCGAGCAGGGTGCGCCGGCCGCTCTTCAGGTCTACGGCATACAGGTTGTTCTGTATCGGCGAGGCCTCGTTGGAGAGTATGATGGCGCTTTTCTTGGCCTTGTTGAACCCGACAAGGTCTATCACAACCCACTTGCCGCTCGTCACCTGGCGCAATTCGCGGCCCTCGGTGTCGAACAGGTAGAGGTGGTTGTAGCCGTCGCGCTGGCTTTGCAGCAGGAACTTGGTGTCGTCCCACGGCAGAAACGCTATAGGCGTCATGGGCTGCACGTACTTGTCGTCGTGCTCGGTGTAGAGCGTGGTCTTTCTTTTCCCGCTGGCGGCGTCATAGCTCCGCAGCGCCATGTCGGTCTGGTCGCGGTTCAGCTCAATCATGTATACGGTCTTTGAGTCGGGGCTCCAGGCTATGTTAGTGAAGTAGCGGTCGGTCGGGTCGCCTGCGTCAAGGTATACGGTCTTGCCCGTCGACAAGTCGTATACGCCCACCGTGACCTTGTGGCTGGTCATGCCGGCCATGGGATACTTGTCGGGCTCTTCGGTGGCTATGCGCGTAAACGTGTTCACCTGCGGGTAGTCGGTCACCATGCTCTGGTCCATCCTGTAGAAGGCGAGGCGCTTGCCGTCGGGGCTCCAGAACGTGCCCTTCATGATGCCGAACTCGTTGCGGTGCACGGCCTGGCCGTAAACGATGTCGCGGCTGCCGTCGGTGGTCAGCGTGCGGGTGGCGCCCTCGGCGTCGGTCACGCATAACTGGTTGTCCCTGACGAAGGCCACGGCGCGCGTTTCGGCTGTCCAGTCGCTGTATTGCTCGCCCTCGCACGGTTGCCTCCACACCACCTTGCCGGCCTTCCAGTCGTAGAGCACGCGCTCCTTGCTGTTTTTCAGCAGTGCCAGAGGGCTGTCGGGGTAGGGGAATGTCACGTTCATGGCCGAGGCCACCTTGCCGTTGCCCATGGCCGCGTCGACCTTGTCGAGCGTGGCGACGGCTGTCTTGCTGCCCGTCTTCATGTCTACCGTGCCCCATTCCTCGGCGTCTTGGTACATCAACTTGTCGCCCCACCATCTCAGGTACATGTTCTTTGGGCGCATGTTGTGGTAGTTGTTGCCGCCGAAGTTTAGGTCTTCGAGTGTGAATTGCTTCAGTTGAGCTGCCATGTTTTGTGTTAAAAACAGTGCCAAAACGAGCGGTATGGTGCGGCGCACCATCTTACCTATCGTTGTCGTAGCGGTTGCGTTTTCGGTCATAGTCACGTCCTCCT
The DNA here is from genome assembly GCF_023336985.1 of Marseilla massiliensis. NCBI lineage: Bacteria > Pseudomonadati > Bacteroidota > Bacteroidia > Bacteroidales > Prevotellaceae > Marseilla > Marseilla massiliensis. The sequence continues at coordinate 2,794 of NZ_JAMBLP010000025.1, forward strand.
TTATTTTGTTTCCTGTCGTTGCGTCCCTGCCTGAAGCGGTCGTCGCGGCCCCACGAGTCTCGGTCGCGGTTGCGTCCGCCCCAGTCGGAGCCACGGCGGTCGTCGCGCCGGTCACGGTTCCACCCGTCGCGGTCGCGCCTGTCGTCACGTCGGTCGTCACGTCGGTCGCGCTTGTCAAACCGGTCGAAGTCAATGCGGTGGAACTTGAATGAGCGTATGTCGCCCTCTTCGTTCTCTTCGGCTTCGTCGAAACGCTTCTTGAACTCCCTGTTCTTCTTGAATCGGCCCTTCTCGGCCATCTGCTTGCGCTCCTCGTCGCTCTGTACGGCTCCGCCTTCTGTGCGGAACTCCTTCATGCGGCCCTCGAAAGTCTGGTACTTCCTGAACTCGCATTCGAGCGAGCCGTTGTATAGCGGTATCTTGATTGATGGCCTCAGGCCTATCTGCTCGAAGCACTCTTCGCGGTAGCTCAGTATCCATGCGTCGTTGTCAACGAACTGGTGCTTCAGGCGTTCGCCTATCATTTTGTACGTGCCGAGCAGGTCGGGCGTTGATATACGCTCGCCGTAAGGCGGGTTGGTCACTATGATGCTCTTTTCCTTAGGCTGGGTGAAGTCCTTGAAGTCGGCCTCCTCAACCGTGATGTCGCTTGTCAGGCCCGCAGCCTTGACGTTCATGCGGGCCGTGTTGACGGCTTTTATGTCTGCGTCGTAGCCGTAGATGTGATGCTTGAACTCGCGTTCTTGAGAATCATCGTTGTAAATCTCGTCGAACAAGTCTTGGTCGAAGTCTGCCCATTTCTCAAAGGCGTACTCCTTGCGGAACACACCCGGGGCCATGTTGCGGGCTATGAGGGCAGCCTCGATGAGCAGTGTGCCCGAGCCGCACATGGGGTCGATGAAGTCGGTCTCGCCGTGCCAGCCGGTCATGAGAATCATTCCGGCCGCCAACACCTCGTTAAGCGGGGCCTCAACGTTCTCCTGCCGGTAGCCGCGGCGGTGCAGGCTCTCGCCGCTGGAGTCGAGAGAGAGGGTGCACCTGTCTTCGGCAATGTGCATGTTCAGGCGTATGTCGGGGTTGGCCACGCTGATGTTGGGCCGCTTCCCGGTCTTTTCGCGGAACTGATCCACTATGGCGTCTTTCACCTTATATGACACAAACTTGGAGTGGCGGAACTCTTCTGAGAACACAACCGAGTCGACCGAGAATGTCTGTTCGAGTGTAAGGTATTGCGACCAGTCTATTTTCTTGGTTTCTTCATACACCTCGTCGGCCGTCGTTGCCTTGAAGTGGCGTATTGGCTTAAGTATTCTTATGGCAGTGTGCAGCTGGAAGTTGGCGCGGTACATGAGTTCCTTGTTGCCTTTGAACGACACCATTCGCCTGCCTATCTGCACATCGTTAGCGCCGAGCTCTGTCAGTTCTTTCGCCAAAACAGGTTCCAGACCCATGAACGTCTTGGCGATCAATTCGAATTCTTGTTCCATTTGTTGTCTTGTTTGGATTTTGCCGGAGAACCAGTTGCCTCGGTTCGTGTTGGCGGAGGGCAAAAACCTTGCCGTCGTTCTGCTGTCATATACCGTTGGTATGGTAGTTCTCCTGTGTGAAGTTATTCCTTTTTATATTTCTTGGTGTTAGGTTTCATGTCTTCGGTCACCCAAATGTTGGCCCCTATAATGCATCCGCGCCCAATGGTGATGCGGCCCAGCACGGTGGCGTTAGAGTAGACTATCACGTCGTCTTCGAGTATTGGGTGGCGTGCAATCCCCTTTATCGGGTTGCCGTTTTCGTCGAGCGGGAAGCTTTTTGCACCGAGGGTGACGCCCTGGTATAGCTTCACGTTGTTGCCGATGATGCACGTTGCGCCTATGACCACGCCTGTGCCGTGGTCGATGGTGAAGTGGTGGCCTATCTGTGCGGCCGGATGTATGTCGATGCCCGTCTCTGAATGTGCCATCTCCGATATTATCCTCGGTATCAGCGGCACCCCCAGGGTGTGTAGCTCGTGGGCTATGCGGTAGTTGACAAGGGCCTTTATCACAGGGTAGCACGATATGATCTCGCCGTAGCTTTGGGCGGCCGGGTCGCCGTTGTAGGCCGCCTCGACGTCGGTGGCCAGCGTGCTTCGTATCTGCGGCAGCCTCCCCACGAGTTGCAGCGATATCGTTTCGGCCTTGTTGGCGCAAGCCCCGGTGCATGGTTCGCCCGCCTTGGGGCATGTGAAGCACAGCCCGGCCATTATCTGGTCGGTGAGGAGCTTGTGCAAGCGCTCTATGTTGACGCCTATATGATAGCGTATTGTGCGGGTATTGACGGAGGACTTGCCGAAGTATCCTGGGAAAATGATGGAACGCGACAAGTCTATTATCTCTTCGAGAACCTTGCCCGACGGCAACGGGTTGCCCTCGCGATGCTGGTGGAACAGGCCCTTTAGCGATGCGGGGTCAGACAATTCGTCAACCGTCCGTGTAAGGATGTGAGCGAAATCGGTGTTACTCATCTTCTTGTTGTGTCAATACGTATTGGTTTGCAAAGATACATTAAAGGGAGGAAACAGCAAAGGATTGCACCGTGTTTTTTTGCTTTTTTTCAGCTGTCGGCCAATGTTGCTCCCGTTGCGGTTGTTTGATGGGCGGATGGCATGATGGTTTGCAGGCCATGGCCGCCGCCCGTCCGCGCTTTTGGCGGCCAGGCCGGCCTTGGCTGCCTTGGCCGTTGTGGCTTTTGGGATGTGCGCCATGGGGTCTTTTCAGCGTTTTGTGTATTTGCTTGGGGCGACCCCATGGTAGCCCTTGAAGCATCGGTAGAAGTAAGAGGGCTCGCTTATTCCCACCGCCATGCCCACCTCGCTAACGTTCATCTTGCCATCGGCGAGCAGCGTGGCTGCCGTTTCCATGCGTATCTTCATTATGTACTTGCCGGGCGACATGCCCGTAGTCTCTTTTGTCTTGCCATATAGTTTGGTCCGCCCAACGTGCATCATCTCTGCCAGGGTGTCGGTGGTGAAGGCCTGGTCTTTGAGGTGGCATCTGATGATTGTGTCGATGCGGTCGCGGAACACCTTGTCCGACTGCGACGTGAGCAGGGCGCCCTGCCCCTTGTGCGCTGCCGTGCCACCGTCTTGTTGTTGCGCTACGGTTGCCGACTGCCATCTTATCAGTTGTGCAGCCCTGGCCAGCAGCACGCGCAGGTTGCACGGTTTGACCATGTAGTCGTCGGCCCCCGCCTTGTAGCCTTTTATCTGGTGCTCCTCGTCGTCGAGCGCCGTGAGTATGATCACAGGCAGATTGCTGGTGGCGGGGTGGCTTTTTAAGTGCTTCACAACGTCGTATCCGCTCATGCCGGGCAGCATCACGTCGCATACTACCAGTGCCGGAGGCTGTGCCGTTATGCCCTTGGCGGCCTCGGCTCCGTCCATGTATGTGTCTGTCTTGAAATAGTTGCCGAGTTCGTTGCGCAACTGTTCCATCATGTCGGGGTCGTCTTCTACAATTGCCACCCGTACGTCGTTCATTGCAAAGGCCGTCTCGATGGGCGTGCCGGTTGGGCGCGACTCACGTCCGTACTCATTGTCGATGGCTTTCGGGCGCACCTCGTCGGGGGTGTAGGCATCAAGTCTTGTTGGCAGCACGACGGTGAAGACAGAGCCTTGTCCGTTGGGGCCGCGTCTGTAGTCGAGGCTTCCGTGGTGCAGACGGGCCATGTTTTTGGCAAGGAAAAGACCTATGCCCATGCCTCCTTGCGACACATATCCGTGCATGAAAGGTTCGAACAGGTGTTCCTGCTGCTCGGCTGCTATGCCCGGCCCGGTGTCGGCCACGGCTATGGTAATGCTGTTTTCGTTCTCGCCCAGCTTCACGGTCAGTTCGACGGAGCCCTTTTGCGGGGTGTATTTTATGGCGTTGCTGAGCAGGTTGTAGGTTATTGTCTCCACCATGTGGCGGTCGAAAGGCATTTCGAAAGAGCGGGCAAACGGTGTGAAGGTGAGCGATATGCCTTTCTGGCGGGCCATGGGCAGGAAGTCGTTGAGCACGTCGCGCACAAACCCAATCACGTCGCCCGGCTCCACTCTCAGCCTCAGGCTGTTGGCGTTTATCTTCCGGAACTCCATCAGGCGGTCAACAAGCCGCGACAGCCTGCGTGTGCCGCGCATGGCAGTAGCCACGGCCGAGCGTGGCGGATGGTTGTCGCCAGCGTCGCATATCTTGTCGATGGCCCCCTGGATGATGGCCAGTGGTGTGCGGAACTCGTGGGCTATGTGGGTGAAGAAGTTAAGCCTGAACTCGCTGAGGCTGCGTTCTATTTCCATTTTGCGGCGCAGCCTGGACTTTGCCCGCCACCCTCTAATCAGTGCCAGGGCAACAGCCGAGGCCGCCATGGCATAGGCCAGCCAGGCCCACCATGTGTTGTACCATGGCTGGCGGATGGTTATCAGCAGTGACGTTTCGGGCGAGTGGCCGTCGGGGGTGAATTTGCGTAGCCTGAAAGTGTATCTCCCCGGCGGCAGGTTGCCGAAGTCGGCGCGGTTCAAGCTTGTCGGTTCGTGCCAGTTGGCGTCGATGCCTTCGAGCATGTATTGGTAAAGGGTGGAATGCGGCTTCGAGTATTCAAAGTCGGAGAACAGCAGCGTCAGCGAGTTCTCCGTGTGTCCGAGGCTGATGTGCCGTGTGCGCGTCAGGGCCGAGGTGAGCGGCCTGTCGTTGCCGTCCATGGTCAGCGCCGACACACCGTTAATCCGGATGTCGGTCAGGGCGCACCGTGCAGAAGCCTGCCTTGTGGGGTCTTTATGCGGCGTTATGGCCAGTATGCCCTGGCGTGAGCCAAAGAACAGCCGTCCGCTGCCGTCGGTGGCCGCACTGTTTTCGATGAACACGTTGCCCATCAGTGTCGGTGCAAAATTGTAGGATGCCACTGCCAGCGTGGCAGGGTTGACACACGAGATGCCCTCTTCTGTTGCTGCCCAGATGTTGCCGTGGGCGTCTTCGGCTATAGAGTTTACTATGTTGCCGGCCAGCCCGTGGGCGGCGTCAAAGTATTTTGTTGCCGTCAGCCTGCCGTTCTTCACGCTGCAATGTGCCAGTCCGTGTCCGTGAACCCCTATCCACAGCCCGCTGCGCTTTGAGTATAGCATGGTTATGACTTCGTTGCCGCGCAGCCGGCGGTTCTGCAGGTTGTAGCGATGGGCCGTCACGGGCTTTTTGCCTTGGCCGCCGTAGCTGATTGCGTACAGTCCGTTGTCGGTGCCGGCCCACATCGTGCCGCGGCCGTCGTCAGCAAGGCATCTAACCCGTCTCTCGTTGGGCGAGCCGTCGAGCATGGCCTGCCATCTCAGGGTTCCTTGCCCGTCGAGTGTGGCCCTCAGCAGTCCGCCGTTCCAGGTGGCAATCCAGAAGTGGTTGCGAGGCGCCTCGGCCAAGTCGTAAATGTCGTCGCAGGGCAGGCGGCTGTCTTTGCTGCCCGTGTGGTAGTGGCGCCGCCCTATGAACAGGCCCGCCCCGCGTGTGCCTGTCCATGGACGGCCGTGGCTGTCGGTCATCATGGCGAACGCTGGCGCCGGCAGCCGGCCGGCCTTCAGCGCGGGGGTGCCGCCGTCGCAGTCGACGCTCACCAGCTCATTCTTGCGGGTGCAGGCCGTCAGCCGTCCGTCGGTTTCGTATCGCAGGGCGTATATGTGGTTTGCCGTCTCGTCGTTGTTGCCGGGTTCCGGGTAAATGTACCTTGCGGCCACGTCTTCCATTACCGACAGGCACACCGCCCCGGCGGCCTCGCTTCCTATCCAGATGTTGCCGTCGCGGTCGGTGGTGGCGCATGTCAGGAAGTCGGAGTATATCACCGGGTGCCTGTCGGATGCGCTGTAGTGCCCCATGTTTTCGGTGGCCTTGTCGAACACGAAGAGCCCGTTGCCATACGTGGCAATGAACACATGGCCTTTGCCGTCGTCGGCAGCGTAATACCTGTGGCGCCTTGCCTGGGCGTAAGGGGCGTTGCTCAGCAGGCTGAAACGGCGCACGGGCTTGCCTTCGGCAAACATCCACAGGTCGCCGGAGCCGTTCGACACGTATATGCACCCGGGCGTGCTGCATTGGTATACGGGCGACTCCACCTGCAATTCGTCGGGCTTGGCAAACCTGCCCGTCGTCATGTCGAGGGCGAATGTCGATTTGTCGGCCATTATGACAAAGCGCTTTCCCCACACGAAACAGAACACCACGCGGCCCATCTTCCCCATGGCCGGCGGCATCCGGTAGGCGCCCGCCACTCTGCCGTTGGCGTCGAGGCGCGTCACCATCCCGTCGGTGACCATTAGCGAGTCGCCTTCGTAACAGCTTTTTGCCAGTATCGGCATGCCTTTCAGGGTTCCGAGCCGCCTGCGCCTGCCCGTTGCCATGGTGTAGGCCGTGAATCGCGCCTCCTCAAGGTTGTATGTGGCGCATGCCGAGTTTGCCGTGGTCACGCGCAGGTTGTGGCCATCTACGGTTATGCTGCCGATGTGCCTGTCGGTGGGTTCGCCCGGCACGGGGCTCAGACCCGTGAAATTCACAGCCGAGTAGCCGTCGAAACGGCTCAGCCCGTTCGACGTGCCCAGCCATACATAGCCGTCGGGGTCTTGGGCTATGCAGTTGATGTTGTTGCTCGGCAGCCCGTCGGCGGTCGATATGCTGCGGCTTGCCAGCTGCAGGTCGGCGCCCATGGCCATGTTTGCCGTTGCTGCCAGTGCAAGGGCGAGCAATGCTCTTCTCATGGTGTCTGTCGTCATGGCAGGTTGTTGTCGTTTGTTTGTTTTACGTTACAAATGTACAAAATAAGATACAAAGCGGTGTCGGCATCATCCTGAAATAATCCATTTGCAGGCATTGCCATGGTTTGGCTGAAGCCTGCCGAGCCCCAGTGGCGCCATGCCATCGACCCAGAGGCTCGGCGCATAGGCCGTGGCGCCAAGTCAGTGGGCTGGAGGCGGCAGGGCGTTTCAATATATATAATAATGTGTAATCCACATAGCGGCATTGCCGTGCCATGCGTACCGCCACCATGTCACGCATAAAGCCACCTCTGTGGCTCCTGCCGTCGCTGCGTGGGGGCCATGGCTGCAGGCGCGGGGTTGGCAGTGGCGGAGTAGCCGTCAGGGCCGGCCCTTATGGCCTGCATTACGGATATTGTAATACAAATGAAACATACATTTAGCTAAAATGCAAAATAAATTACTTAATTTTGCCGCGATTTTCTGAACGAAACATAAAGTTTTATGGAAGCAATTTATTTGGTTATCGTGGTCTTCCTGCTTATTCTGGCGGTGTTTGACCTGTTTGTGGGAGTCAGCAACGATGCTGTCAACTTCCTCAATTCTGCCATCGGAGCCAAGGTGGCAAAGTTTAAGACCGTCATATTCATAGCCTCTATGGGCGTGCTTGTGGGCGCGGTGATGAGTGCGGGGATGATGGACGTGGCAAGGCATGGCATCATGCACCCAGTAAATTACAATTTTCATGAGGTTATGACGATATTCCTCGCCGTGATGGTGACGGATGTCATTGTGCTCGACATGTTCAACACGATGGGCCTGCCCACCTCGACAACGGTGTCGCTTGTGTTCGAGCTGTTGGGCGGAACGTTTGTGCTGGCCATCTTGAAGATGCACGCCGACCCCTCGTTGGGCTTCGACGATTTGCTGAACAGCAACAAGGCACTGAGCGTCATCATAGCCATTTTCGTAAGCGTGGCCATTGCTTTCGTGTTCGGAATCATCGTACAGTGGATTTCGCGCGTCATTTTCACGTTCAACTATACCAAGCACCTGCGTTACACGGTGGCCATCTTCGGCGGCATAGCGTTCACTTGCCTGGCTTATTTCATATTCATACAGGGCCTGGCCAAGTCGCCTCTGATGGCCGACGACGCCAAGGCATGGATTGTTGACAACACCAACATGCTGCTGCTCTGGACGTTTGTCGGTTCGACCATCGTCATGGAGGTGTTCCACCTGCTGCGCATCAATGTGTTCAAGTTTGTTGTGCTCATGGGCACGTTTGCCCTGGCCATGGCCTTTGCGGGCAACGACCTCGTCAACTTCATAGGCGTCCCGCTTGCCGGCCTCGACTCTTACCAAGACTTTGTGGCCAACGGCAACGGCGACGACAGCGCATTCTTCATGACCTCGCTCATGTCGTCGGCCAAGACACCGTTGCTCTATCTGATTATTGCCGGCCTGGTGATGATTGTTGCCATGACCACGTCGAAGAAGGCGCAAAACGTGATAAAGACCAGCGTCGACCTGTCGCGCCAGGACGAGGGCGACGAGATGTTCGGGTCGTCGAAGGCAGCCCGTAGCATTGTGCGCGCCACCCAGGACGCCGGTGGATTCCTCGGCAAGTACGTGCCGAAGTCTGTTTCCAACTGGATTGACTCACGCTTCCGCAAGGAAGACGCCATACTGGCCGACGGCGCTGCGTTCGACATGGTGCGTGCGGCCGTAAACCTGGTGCTCGCCTCGATGCTAATCACCTTCGGCACCAATTACAAGCTGCCGCTGTCAACCACCTACGTCACGTTTATGGTGGCCATGGGCTCGAGCCTTGCCGACCGCGCATGGACACGCGAGAGCGCCGTGTTCCGCGTCACTGGCGTGATATCGGTCATCGGCGGATGGTTCATCACGGCCGGCGTGGCCTTCGGTGCCTGTGCGCTGGTGTGCCTGGTGATGTATTACGGCGGCTTCGTGGCCATGTTCCTCTTCATGGCTCTGGTGGTGTTCCTGCTTGTGCGCAGCAACATACAGTATGGCAAGAAAGCCAAGGAAGAGGGCAAGGACGACGTGTTCAGGCTGATGATGCGCACCCGCGACCCCGAAATTGTTTGGGACTTGCTGACAAAGCACGTGTCGCGCACGCAGAGTTTTGTCAACCGTTTCGCCCTCGAGCAGTTCAACAAGATAATAGACGGCTTGGCAAACGAAAACCACCACGTGCTCTCGAAGAGCCAGCGCGAGCTCAAGAGCGAGCAGGAGCAGCTCAAGAAATTCAGGCGCAAGGAACTGCTGGCGCTGCGCAGGGTGCCCATGGAGATAGCCGCCGAGCGCAACACGTGGTACCACCTGGGCGTCAACAGCGACTCTCAGTTCATCTATTGCCTCAAGCGCATGCTCGAACCGATAAAGGAGCATGTAGACAACAACTTCAACCCGATGCCACAGGTTTATGTCGACGAGTACCGACCTGTCAGGGATAAGATATCCGAACTGATGGAGCGAACCGAGGCCATGCTCTCCACCACGAGGTTCAACGAGTATGACGACGTGCTGTCGGAGGCCGACAAGCTCAAGGACGAGCTCTCGGTAATACGCAAGCACCATTACGACCGCATGCAAAGCGACCACGATGTGAGCAACCTAAAGATTTCGCTCGTATATCTCAACATACTGCAGGAGAGCCAGGAGTTCCTGAGCATCATGCGCCATCAGCTTAGGGCTGCCAACCGGTTCTACGGCAACTGACGCCTCTCCGGGGCTTGGCCGTGAGTCCGCCGCGCAAGGGTCTGAAGCAGGCCCCGGCGCGGCGGATTCTGTTTGGTGCCAACGCCAGGCGCCTGCCGCGGGACATGCCGGCCGGCTATGCCCATGGCTGGGTGGCGGGGCGCCAAGCGGTTCATTCCGCCACGGGCCTGGCGGTGTTGCAAGATGTGCCGTTTTGCACCGCGATACAGGCCGTTTTGCACTGCGATACAGGCCGTTTTGCAGAGTGAAACGGCACGTTCCCATAAATGGTTGGCCCTCAGGCGGTTCGGCAACCGTGCCGCCGGCCTTCGCCATCGCCTGCATTTCACTGCCCAAAGCCATGCATGCAGGTGGCGCCAAGCCCGGCCGGAGGGTGGGCATGGGCCCGGCCGATTTGTTATGAAATGTATATGGCATGATTGTTTGTCGCATATAAGTGGCAAACATACGTTAATGTGTGTTCATTTACCTTTTTGAATAGATTCGTAGATGTTTCGAACGCTTTAATCAAATATATTGCTAAGAAAAATTAAAATGCCCCGGGAGTTTTCTGATATAAGGCGGATTTTACCTAACTTTGTTGCCCGGAACATAATGATATAATGTAATCCGGACATGATATTGGCCATTGGCAGGGCAGAACGATTCTCTCCCAACTCGGTAGAAAAGGACGCAGCGATACTGGAAGGCGTGGCTGACGTGCTTCGGCACGACGGCTACGTAGTCGAGACCGTTGGTGAAACGGCTTTGCAACCCGGTCCCGTTGCAGAGGCATGCTTGTCGATGGGGCGCTTGCCCCAGACGCTGGCTTACCTCACCCAGATGCAGGCTCGGGGCTCGGTCGTGGTCAATTCGCCGGCCGGGGTCGACCTGTGCTGCAACCGTAGGCGGCTCACCGAAGCCTTGCGGATGGCAGGCGTGCCTGTGGCCCCTGCCGAAGGCAGCCACGGCTATTGGCTCAAAAGAGGCAGCGGAGTGGCCGAAAGCCGTCACGACGTGCAGTTTGCGGCCACCAAGGCCGACGTCGCCGTGGTGATGGAGGCCATGAGGCGGCACGGCGTTGACGACATAATGGTGTCGGCCCACGTTGAGGGCGACCTGCTGAAGTTCTATGGCGTGCATGGCACCGGCTTCTTCCGGTATTTCTATCCCGGCGACGACGGGATGTCGAAATTCGGCGACGAGAGGCTCAACGGCCGCCCGCACCACTACATTTTTGATGAGTCGGCATTGCGGCTTGCCGCCGAGCGCGCCTCGAGGGTGGCCGGAGTGGATGTTTACGGAGGCGACTGCATTGTCAGAGCCGACGGCAGTGTTTGCCTGATCGACTTCAACGACTGGCCCAGCTTTTCACGCTGCCGCGACGAGGCGGCGCAGGCCATTGCGAAGCTGACGGCCGACCGGCTTGCACAAACAATTAAAAAGAAAAGAGTATGGCATCAGATATTTTGACTGGAAGCCGCGGATGTATATTCGACTACGGTGGCACACTCGACACCGGAGGCAACCATTGGGGGCGTGTGATATGGCATTCATACGAGCGCATGGGCGTGCCTGTAGGCGAAGAGCTCTTCCGCGAGGCCTATGTCTATGCCGAGCGTGAGCTGGGGCGCAACCCCATTATACAGCCCGACTATACTTTCGAGAAGACGTTGTCTGTCAAGCTGCGCATAGAGATGGAGCACATAGGGCGGTGCTTGGGGGGCTTCGATGCCCCCAAGTGGCACGGCGCGGTGCTCGCCGACCTCTATGGCTCGGTCAAGGCCGAGACCGCGCGCAGCCGTGAAGTGCTGGCCCGGCTGGCCGGACGCATGCCGTTGGTGCTCGTCAGCAACTTCTACGGCAACATACACACCGTGCTCGGCGAGTTCGGCCTTGACGGCCTGTTTGCCGGCGTGGTCGAATCGGCTGTGGTGGGGGTGCGCAAGCCCGACCCGCAGATATTCTCTCTCGGCGTCAAGGCGCTGGGAATGGAGCCGGGCGAGGTTACCGTGGTGGGCGACAGCTATGCCAAGGACATCGTGCCGGCAAAGGCCGCAGGCTGCCATACCGTGTGGATGCGCGGCGAGGGCTGGACCGACGACGAGGCCGCCGACACCTCTGCGGCTGATTTCACCATACACAGACTGGCCGAGTTGCTGTAATGCGGCAGCGGCAAATCATTGCAGAAGACTTAAAAACGACATTGAAACAGTTATAAGTATACATACATTTAATATTAAATTGTAATGAAACAAACTAATGTAAAGCCGGCAGACGGCAAATTAGGCATTATGATTGTCGGCAACGGCGCCGTTGCGACAACATTCATGACAGGCGTGTTCATGACCAGGCGCGGATTGGCCAAACCAATTGGTTCTATGACACAGTACGACAAAATACGTGTCGGCCGCGGAGCAGATAAGCAGTACTTGCATTACAGCGATATAGTGCCACTGGCAAAGCTCGACGACATCGTGTTCGGAACATGGGATGTTTATCCGCAAAACGCATACCAGGCAGCAATGTATGCCGAGGTGCTGAAGGAGAAAGACATCAACCCTGTCAAGGACGAACTGGAGAAAGTCGTACCGATGAAGGCCGCATTTGACCGCAACTACGCCAAGAGGCTTGACGGAGACAACGTCAAAGACTGCAAGACTCGCTGGGACATGGTGGAGCAGATACGCCAGGACATACGCGACTTCAAGCAGAACAACGGCTGTTCGCGCATTGTTGTCATCTGGGCCGCGTCCACAGAGATATACGTTCCGGTAGACGAGACGGTGCACGGAACGCTTGCCGCACTCGAGGCTGCCATGAAAGCTGACGACCGCGAGCACATCGCACCGTCCATGTGCTATGCTTATGCCGCGCTTACAGAGGGCGCCCCGTTCATCATGGGAGCCCCCAACACAACCGTAGACATACCCGCCATGTGGGAACTGGCAGAGAAGACGAAGATGCCAATAGCCGGAAAGGACTTCAAGACAGGCCAGACGCTGGTGAAGAGCGGGTTCGCCCCGATAATCGGAACAAGGTGCCTGGGCCTGAGCGGATGGTTCTCGACCAACATACTCGGCAACCGCGACGGTCTCGTGCTCGACGAACCGGCCAACTTCCACACCAAGGAGGTGAGCAAGCTCTCTACGCTTGAGACAATACTGAAGCCCGAAGTGCAGCCCGATCTCTACACCGACTATTACCACAAGGTGCGTATCAACTACTATCCGCCGCGCAACGACAACAAGGAAGGGTGGGACAACATCGACATCTTCGGCTGGATGGGCTACCCGATGCAGATAAAGATCAACTTCCTTTGCCGCGACTCGATACTGGCCGCGCCGCTGTTGCTCGACCTAACACTGCTGAGCGACCTTGCAGCACGTGCAGGCCGCTACGGCATACAGCGCTTCCTGAGCTTCTTCCTCAAGAGCCCGATGCACGATTACACCAAGGGCGAGGAAGCCGTCAACAACCTCTACCAGCAGTATACCATGCTGAAGAACGCCATACGCGAGATGGGCGGCTACGAGGCAGACGAGGAAATAGATTGACGATTGACGCGGGCGGAGCCACGCTCTCAGCCCTTATTTGACATTGTGGAGCCGGGAAGCCGGTCGTATGGCCATAGGCCTGTGGCGCGACGGCATGTTGATGCAGAGGCCGGGGCAGGCCGCTTAACTCACGGCCAGCGCTTGTTTTTGGCGTTTCGGCTTCTCGGCTCCATTGCTTTCTTGTTTTTGTGTAATGCCATTTAAGCTAAAAAGATTTGGGAAAAAACAGAATAACATATTTGATTCTCATGCTGTTTGCCGTTGTGTTGCAGCTCAATGCGCAGATTTCTGGATATATCATTGACGACGCAACGGGTGACAGCATACCTTATGCCAGCGTGATTTACCGCGGGCACAATGTCGCAGTGGCCTCAAATCTGAGCGGGTATTACACCATAGAGCGGCATGACGGATGGCAGCTTACGTTCAGTTCGGTGGGCTACGAGCCTCAGACGGTAACCATCGGGCCCAAGACCAAGGGGCGGCTCGACATAAAGCTCAAGCCCGACACGCGCAAGCTGAAAGAGGTGACGGTGCGCGCCAAGCGCGGAAAGTACAGCCGGAAGAACAATCCGGCCGTGGAACTGATGAAGAAAGTCATAGCGGCGAAGAAGCGCACCGACCTGGACAACCGTGACTTTTACCAGTACAACAAGTACCAGAAGATAACCCTGGCCATCAACGACATCACGCCGGAGAAGCTGCAGACGCCAAAGCTCAAGAAGATGCCGTGGCTGCGCGACCAGGTGGAGAAGTGCCAATACAACGGAAAGCTCATTCTGCCGCTTTCGGTCGACGAGACCGTGACGCAGAAAATATACCGCAAAGACCCTCACAGCGAGAAGAACATTGTGAAGGGGCAGAACTCTACGGGCATCAACGACCTGTTCCAGACCGGCGACATACTCACAACCACGCTCAAGGACGTGTTCACCGACGTGAACATTTACGACGACCAAGTGCGCCTTCTGCAGTATCCGTTCACCTCGCCGATAGGAAAGAACGCCATAGCTTTCTACCGTTTCTACATCGAAGACACCGTGTTTGTGGATCGGGAAAAATGCTTCCACCTGCACTTCCTGCCCAACAACCAGCAAGACTTCGGCTTCAGGGGCGACATATACATCATGGCCGACTCGTCGTACCAGGTGAAGCGATGCGAGCTTACCATACCCAAGCGCAGCGATGTCAACTTCGTAGAGAACCTGCGCGTGCTCCAGGAGTTCAAGCAACTGCCCGACAGCACGTGGGTGCTTACGCAAGACGACATGGTGGCCGAGCTTAAGCTGACCGACTTTCTGGCAAAAGCCATCGTCATACGCACCACAAGGCTCAGCGACTACGCCTTCGACGCGCTGCCAAAGCAACTGTTCAAGGGCAAGGCGCGTGAGGTAAAGGAGGCCGATGCGATGATGCGCGACGACGATTTCTGGAATAAGTACCGCCAGGTGCACCTCACACAGAGCGAGAGCAAGATGGATGCGTTTGTCCATAACCTTGAGCAGATAAAGGGATTCAAGTATATCATCTTCGGAGCGAAGGCCCTCATAGAGAACTATGTCGAGACGGGCAACCCGAGCAAGGTCGACATCGGACCCATCAACACCATGATTTCGAGCAACTTCATCGATGGGGTGCGCACCCGACTGAGCGCGCAGACCACCGCCAAGCTCAACCCGCACCTCTTCCTAAGCGGCTATTATGCCCGGGGATGGGACAGCCACAAGAACTACTACAAGGGCGAAGTGACCTACTCTTTCAACAAGAAGGAGTACTTGCCGAGGGAGTTTCCAAAGCGCACGCTGACGTTCTCGTCGACCTACGACGTCACGTCGCCGTCAGACAAGTTCATGCACACGGACAAGGACAATGTGTTTACGGCACTGAAATGGACGAAGGTGGACAAGATGATGTTCTACAACAGGCAGGAACTGACCTTCGAGCGCGAGGAAGACTGGGGCTTCAAGACCACGGTGTCGATGAAGACCGAAGAGAACGAGGCCTGCGGCTACCTGCATTTCAGGCCGATGGCCACCGGAGCCGACACCAAGTTCCGTACCACCGAGCTGCGCGCCGAGCTGCGCTTTGCCCCGGGCGAGACCTACATCAACACCAAGCAGCGCCGACTGAAGATAAACCTCGACGCCCCGGTGTTCACCGTCAGCCACACGCTTGGGCTGAAGAACGTGCTCGGAGGCGACTATGACTACAACTATACGGAGGCCAGCATCTACAAGCGCTTCTGGGTGAACAGCTGGGGAAAGATAGACTGCTACGTCAGGGGCGGCGTGCAGTGGAGCAAGGTGCCCTTCCCGCTGCTGTGCATGCCTGCCACCAACCTGTCGTTCATCATACAAGACCAAACGTTCCAGCTCATAAACAACATGGAGTTCCTCAACGACCGCTTCGTCAGCGCCGACGTTTCGTGGGACCTCAACGGCAAGCTGTTCAACCGCATACCGCTCATCAAGAAGCTCAAGTGGCGTGAGTACATAGCCGTGAAAGTGTTGTGGGGAGACCTCACCGACAAGAACAACCCTTACGTGGCGCAGAATGCGGCCGACCCCGTGCTGATGCAGTTCCCCGAAGGTTGCTATGTGATGGACCCGAAGAAGCCGTATGTGGAAATGTCGTTCGGCATACACAACATATTCAAGATAATACACGTCGAGTATGTTCACAGGTTCAACTATCTCGACCTGCCCACGGCCCACAAGCACGGCGTTCGTTTCATGTTCCGCATGACGTTCTGACCAATGCCGGCTTGGCGCCGTCAATCAGAGCGGCCACAGCTTACGGCTTGCCGTTTCACCCCCATTCGGCCATGGCGTCGCAACGATGCCATGGCCGAATGGGGGTTTTAGCGTAATGGCGGGCGGTTGGCGTGACGCCATTCCGTGCCCCGTAGCCGATAGCGCCGCCGGGGCGTAAGCCATCGCCCGCCTGTGCCGGAAGGGGCTCACGTGGCCCCGACTGTGCCGTATGTGCCGTTTTACTATGCCAAACGGCCCATATGGCATTTTGAAACGGGCCGTTTTGCGGTGCAATATGGCCCGTTTTGCAAACGCCTGTGTGCCAAGTGGTTGCGGCGTACTGCCGAAGCCGGCCTCACAGGAGCGTGCCACGGTGGCGCGTGGAAAGCCATACAGGCAAAAAAGACAAAAAAAACTAATTTCTTTCCCCGTCTCGTTTATAATGTGTAATTTTGCCACCGTTTATCAAATAAATGTAGATTCAAATATGAAATATGCTATTATTGCCGCTGGCGATGGCAGCCGTTTGGCAGCCGAAGGCGTGGCCGAGCCCAAGCCGCTCGTGCGCGTTGGCGGCCGTCCGCTCATCGACCGCCTGCTCGATGTGTTCATGCAGAACGATGCCGAAGAGATAATAGTGATATGCAACGACCGCATGTCGTCGGTCGTGGCCCACCTGCGTGAGCTCCAGCGCGACGGGCTCGACGGTGTCCGCTTGCCGTTGCGTTATGTGGTCAAGACCACTCCGAGCTCCATGCACAGCTTTTTCGAGATAAGCCGGTATATGGGCGGGGGGGCGTTCTGTGTGACAACGGTCGACACAATATTCCGTCCCGATGAGTTCGGAGGCTACATACGCGCGTTCAAGAGCGAGGTGTCGGCAGGCAAGTGCCAGGGCATGATGGGCGTCACCGACTACATCGACGACGAGAAACCACTGTATGTGCAGACCGACGAGGCCATGGGGATAACGGCGTTCCTCGACACTTCCGACTCATGCCGCTATGTGTCGGCCGGCATCTACGGGCTCACGCCATCGTCGTTGCCCACGCTCGACGGTTGCATGAGGCGCGGCGAGAGCCGCATGCGCAATTTCCAGCGCGCCATGATTGCCGACGGGCTCGTGCTGAGGGCATACCCGTTTTCTAAAGTCCTCGATGTAGACCATGCCTCGGACATACAGAAAGCCGAGGAGTTTTTAAGTGCAGAATGACGATGAAACGCAATTTCAAGGAACTGCTACATGCCTCATTCAAGTCTGAGGATACCGAAGAGTGGCTCGACGTACACTTCACACGGCCCGTCGGGCTGGCCTTCGCGCTGTTCTGGGAGCGCCTACACGTGCATCCCAACGCCATAACCGTGATGTCGATATTCCTCGGCCTGGGGGCCGGCTACATGTTTTACTTCACCGATGTGTGGCACAACGTGGCAGGGATAGCCCTGCTGATGCTCGCAAATTTCTGCGATTCGACCGACGGCCAGCTGGCCCGTCTCACCGGCCAGAAGACGCTGGTGGGCCGTGTGCTCGACGGATTCTCGGGCGACCTGTGGTTTTTTGCCATCTATCTGGCCATCGCGCTGAGGCTCTGGCCGCAGCTCATACCGTTCACATCGGTGCATTGGGGGCCGCTGGGCATACTGCTTTGCGCCGTGGCCGGCTTCTTGTGCCATTCGCCGCAGAGTTCGCTCGCCGATTACTACCGACAGATTCACCTTTACTTCCTGCTCGGCAAGAAGGGCAGCGAGCTCGACGACTCGGCCTCGCAGCGTGCCATTTACGACTCGCTGCCGCGCAAGGGAGCCTTCTGGGCCCACAAGTTCTATTATAACTATGCCAACTATTGCCGCAGCCAGGAGCGCCGCACGCCGGCCTTCCAGCAGTTTTACAAGTGCCTGCGCGCCCGCTACCAGTCGGTGGAGGATATGCCCCGGCAGCTGCGCGACGACTTCAGGCGTGGCTCGCTGCCGCTGATGAAATATGCCAACTTGCTGACGTTCAATTCACGTGCCATCCTCATTTATGTCACGTGCCTGCTCAATGTGCCCTACGTTTACCCGCTGGTGGAGATTGTTGTCTTCACGGCAATGTACCGTTACATGCGTTCAAGGCACGAACGGCTGTGCCTTGGGCTTAGCCACAGGTATTGCTGATGGGCAGGTGGGCGGCGTTTGTGTTTCTGTTGCTGCTCTTCTGCCCGGCAGGCGCAGCGGCACAGGCGAACTCGGAGCTCAGCCGTGACACTACAAAGTGGTTCAACCGCACCCACCGTGTCAGCGAGATTACAGTGCGCTCCAAGCGCTCACGCTACAGCCGGAAGAACAACCCGGCCGTGGAACTGATGAAAAAGGTCATCGCGGCCAAGCGTCGCACCGACCTGTCTAACCGTGATTACTATCAGTACCGCAAGTACCAGAAGCTCACTTTTGCCGCCAACGAGGTGGTGCCGAGCGACTTTGAGCATGGCTTGCTTAGCAAGATACCGGGCGCACTCAACCAGATTGAGCCGTGCCTGATGACAAACAAGCTGATATTGCCGGTCACGGTGAGCGAGACGGTGACCCGGCGGATATACCGCAAGCGCCCCAAGGCAGAGAAAGACATCGTGGAAGGCGAACGCTCGGAGGGCATTGAGCAATTCTTCCAGTCGGGCGACATCCTGACAAGCGCGCTGAAAGACTTCTTCACCGACGTCAACATTTACGACGACCAGATACGCCTGCTGCAGCACCCCTTCACTTCTCCCATCGGAAAAGACGCCATCAGGTTCTACCGTTTCTACATACAGGACACGCTGAGCGTGAGCGGCGACAGTTGCATACACCTGCACTTCCTGCCCAACAACCAGCAGGACTTCGGATTCCGGGGCGACATCTACATCATCAAAGACTCTTCATACCAGGTAAAGCGATGCGAACTGAGCATACCGCAGCGCAGCGAGGTCAACTTCGTCGACGGCATGATGATACTCCAGGAGTTCACGAAGTCGCCCGACGGCGACTGGCTTCTCACCACCGACGACATGATTGTCGAGCTCGAACTGTTCGACTTCATGCAGAAGGCGGCCGTGATTCGCAACACGCGAATCACCGATTATGCCTTCGGGCCTATAGCCCCGGGCGAGTTTGAAGGCAGGCCCGCGTTGAGCTCCGAGCCCGGGGCAAAGCGGCGTTCGCATGAGTATTGGCAGCAAAACAGGCAGGTAGAGCTGACAAGGAGCGAGCAGAACATGGGCAACTTCCTTGGCACGATGGAGCGGGGAGGGGCTTTCAAGTACATAATGATGGGCTTGAAGCTGCTTGTAGAGAACTTCATCGAGACGGGGGTGGGCGGCCGTCCGAGCAAGGTAGACATCGGGCCGGTGAACACCATGGTCACTTCAAACTTCATAGACGGCTTCCGCACGAGGCTGAGCGCGCAGACAACGGCCAACCTCAACCCGCATTTCTTCATGAGCGGATACTACGCCCGCGGGTGGAAAAGCCGCAAGGACTATTACAAAGGAGAGCTCACCTATTCGTTCAACGCCAAGGAGTACATGCCCCACGAGCAGCCCTTGCGCAACATCACGCTCTCTTCGACCTACGACGTGTGCGCTCCCACCGACAAGTTTATGTCGACAGACAAGGACAATGTGTTCGCTTCTTTCAAGTGGACAACCGTAGACAAGATGATGTTCTACAACAGGCAGCAACTCAAGATGGTGCGCGAGGAGGTGTGGGGACTGCGCTCCACGCTCACCGTCACGGCCGAAGAGAACGAGCCCTGCGGCCAGTTGCGCTTCGTGACGCTTGCCGACCAGGCCCGGGCCGAGGCGTCGGGTGGGGGCGTGACGGCCCCGTCGCGCTCTATACGCACCACCGAGGTGAGGGCCGAGCTTCGCTATGCGCCCGGCGAAAAGCTTGTGTACACCAAGCAGCGCAGCCGTCCGATAAACCGGGATGCACCTGTGCTCACCCTGAGCCATGCCATGGGCGTGGGCGGTTTGCTTGGCGGGCAGTACAGATACAACTTCACCGAGGCCACGTTCTTTAAGCGTATATGGGCCAAGAGCTGGGGAAAGGTAGACGTAGACCTGCGCGCCGGGGCCCAGTGGAACCAGGTTCCGTTCCCCTTGCTCATCATGCCGGCGGCCAACCTGTCGTATGTCGTGCAGCGCGGAACGTTCGAGTTGATCAACAACATGGAGTTCCTCAACGACCGCTACGCCAGCCTTGATGTGTCGTGGGACATGAATGGCAAGCTATTCAACCGCCTGCCGCTCATCAAGCACCTCAAGTGGCGTGAGTTCCTGGCCGTGAGGGCATTGTGGGGCGACCTTACCGACAAGAACAACCCCATGCTGGCGCGCAATGCGGGAAGCTCCGTGCTGATGCAGTTTCCCGAGGGTTCGTATGTCATGAATCCCTCGACGCCATACGTCGAGGTAGCTGTCGGTGTGCACAATGTGTTCCGTTTCTTCCATATCGAGTATGTCCGCAGGCTCACCTACCTCGATTTGCCCACAGCCACCAAGCACGGTGTGCGCTTCAAATTCACCTTGAAGTTCTGAAAAACTTGGCTGCCGAGAGCGTTATCTGCCGCTTTTTGCTTACTTTTGCGGGTGTAACCAAACAACAATGCTTATGAGAAAGATAAACAACCCTTGGCTTTCCAAGCCTGGATACGACTGTTTCGGTTGTTGCCCTGACAATCCGCTGGGCGTCAAGATGGAGTTTTACGAAGACGGCGACAGCGTGGTTTGCTTCTGGAAGCCGCAGGCTCACTACCAGGGATGGATAGACACATTGCATGGCGGCATACAGGCCACGCTGATGGACGAGTGTGCTTCGTGGGTGATGTTCCGCCGGTTGCAGACCACAGGCGTCACCACCAAGCTCGAGGTGCGCTACCGCAAGTCGATAATGACCACCGAAGAGCAGATAACCATACGTGCCACCTTGCGCGAGATGCGCCGCAACCTGGCCTTGATTCATGTCGAGATAGCCAACTCAAATGGTGAACTCTGCACCGAGGGCGAAGCCACCTATTTCACGTTTCCGCCCGAAAAGGCAAGGGAGATGGGGTTTACCAGCTGTGATGCCGACGGCGACGGCGTGACGGCAAAATGACGGCCGGTGGCTTGCGCCGCCCGTCGTGGCCGGTAAAGCCAAAAGAGAAAGGGCCAAGCATGTCTCCCGACAGTCTTGGCCCGATGTTTTCTAACTAACTTATTATCAACTATTCATTACTCATTTTCATTTCGGATGTCATGCCCTACAATTCGCCTTGCCATTTCATGGTGTTTGAGGCATTGCCTCGGGCGATTTTGTTTAGGGCACAAGGAATATCGACTCAGCCTCGGCAGGGATAGTGCCAACGAGTGCAAAACGAGCTTGCTCATGTATTGCCGCCTGCCGCTTATCCTTTCGAATGATAATGCCGACGAGTGCAATGTGAGCTTTCTCACAGATTGCCGAGTTCAATTTTTCTGATGCAAAGATAGCTACAAATTCATCACAATGTCGCCGTTATATTGAAAAAACTAACGTAAACGTTTGCGCATTTGGTCTACTTTACGTAATTTTGCAGCAAGAAGCGGCCGTGTTTGCGGTTCGCCGCTTAAGTGCCAACACTCATTGCAGCAGCTGCAATGGTTAGAAACAATTATTCACGACCTTACAACAAACACTTAAAACTATGGCTGACAGCAGACGAAGAGTTTCACTCAAAGACCTTGCCCAGGAGCTTGGGGTGAGCATTGCCACCGTGAGCCGCGCCCTGCGCAGCAGCCCAGAGATAGGCAAGGAGATGCAGCAGCGGGTCAAGGACTTGGCCCAGAGGCTCAATTATCGTCCCAATCCATTTGCAAGAAGCCTGAGGCGTGAGTCGCCGAGGGTGATAGGCGTGGTCATGCCCAACCTCGTCTCCCACTACTATGCTGCCGTTCTCGACGGCATAGAGGACGAGGCGGCCAAGGCCGGCTATTCTGTGATAAGCGCAAACAGCCACGAGGATTTTGCTGCCGAGGCCAGGGCCATCGACAATTTCATAAGCCTGCATGTGGAAGGCATAGTGGCTTGCCTGGCGCAAGACACCACCGACTACTCTCATTTCGAGGAACTGGCAGCCATGGGCATACCGCTTGTGTTTTGCGGACGCACATGTCTGCCCGACCGTTTCTCGTCGGTCACGGCCAACGGCGACGAGGCCGCCAGGCAGGCCACGCAGCACCTGATAGACACCGGCAGCCGCCGCATAGCCTTCATCGGCGGCCCCAACCACCTTGACATGGTAAGGAGGCGCAAGCACGGCTACCTAGAGGCCTTGCGCGACAACCGCATAGCCATCGACCGCACGCTCGTTGCCTGCGACCGGATTGACTACAACGTGGCGATGAAGGCCGCCGGGCAGATGCTGGCCCGGCCCGACCGCCCCGATGCCATACTGGCTTTCAACGACACAATCACCTTTGCCGCCTTTGCCGCCATCAAGCACATGGGGCTCAGCATACCCGACGAGGTGGCGCTGATAGGCTTCACCGACGATGCCCATGCGGCGTATGTCACCCCTCGCCTGTCGGCCATCGTAGACCAGTCTCACCTGATGGGCGTTACGGCGTGCAGGATGCTGTTGCGCAACATAGCCGGCGACAAGGCTGTGTGCCGCGAGGTGGTGCCCCAGCAGCTTGTCATCAGGGAGACTTCGGCCAAGCGTAGAGACTTGCTTTGAAGCCCCCTCGGCCATCTGTTTGTATTTAATTGCCATGCCGTGGCGGAGTGGCGGCAAACCCGCTGAAGGCCAATGGGTTACGGATATGGGCCGTTTTGCATTGCAAAACGGCCCATATCGCTGTTCAAAACCTGCCGTTTTGCGGTGCAAAACAGCCTGTTTGGCACCGCCGCGGCTCACGCTGCATACTTCTGTAAACATCATTCGCTGCCGTGGGGCTGCCCATGCGCCACCCTGAAGCGGCCGCCGTTGGCGTGTCGCAGCGCCGCTTGCGGCCGTTTGCGGCAACCGGGCTGTGGCGCCGGCCCGGTCATGCCGCCCTGCCGACCGCGCCGTTCAGTTGCCCTCGCGGTAGAAGTCGAGAGCTTCAAATATCTCGTCTCTCGTGGCCGTCTGGTTTATCCTGATGTCGCCGATGCCGCCGAGCAGCGTGAAGTTTATCGTCCCGGCCACGTTCTTCTTGTCGTGAGTCATCAGTTCAAACAGCGTGGCATAGTCGTCGCACGTTATGTTCATCTTTCCGTAATGCTCGTTGATAAACGCCACCGTCTGCCTCATCCTGTCTGCGGGGAAGCCCGTTTTCACCACACTGAGATACAGCTCGCACACCAGTCCGTAGGCCACGGCATACCCGTGTAGCACAGGCCTGTGTGCCAGGGCGAACGACTCGAAGGCGTGGCCGGCCGTGTGGCCCAGGTTGAGGGCCTTGCGCAGCGAGCGTTCGGTGGGGTCTTCGAGCACAATCCTCTCCTTTACGGCCACCGAATCGGCCACCATCCGCCTCAGTTGGCCGAGGTCCGGGTGCTCCACGTCGAACGAAAGGAGCTCGGCCCACATTCGTTCGCTGCTTATCAGGCCGTGCTTCAGCATCTCGGCATACCCCGACAGCATGTTCTCGGTGTCCATGGTGCCAAGGAAGTCGGTGTCTAATATCACGCGGCTGGCATTGTTGAACACCCCGACCTCGTTTTTCAGCCCGTTGAAGTTTATGCCCGTCTTCCCGCCGACCGATGCGTCTACCATGGCGAGCAGCGTTGTCGGGACGTTCACGTAGCTTATCCCGCGCTTGAATGTCGATGCGGCAAACCCGCCAAGGTCGGTCACCATGCCCCCTCCTATGTTTATGAGCATGGAGTGGCGCGTGGCCCCCATCCGGCCCAGCTCGGCCCACACGTGTTGCAGCGAGTCGATGTTCTTGTTGGAGTCTGTGGCCTTTATGGTAATCAGCCCGGCCTCATTGACCCCGGGGCAGCTTGCCGCCAGCGGCAGGCACAGGCGTGCCGTGGTTTCGTCGGCAAGCACGAAGATGCGGTCGGGGGCGCATTCGGCAATCGCCCCGGCCAGTGCCTGGCCCAGGTTATCGGATATTGTAATCTTCTGTTTTTCCATTTTTCAAGCTGTTTTGCATGTTGCAAAGTTACTGTAAATATGTGGGTCTTGAAATAAAAAGGCGTTATTATTTTGCCGAATGTCAAACTTGACGTATCTTTGTGGCATATTTATCGCTGTAATTAAGGATAAACTACTTAAACGACATGGAGAAAGAACACGAACAGAGAGACCTTTTCCACGAGGTCAACGAGGGTTATACCATCCTTGAGGCTATCAACGAGGCCAAGCGTTGCCTTCACTGCAAGGTGCCGTCGTGCCGCAAGGGCTGTCCCATCAGTCAGGATATTCCCGACTGGATAAATGAGATATCGAAGGGAAACTTCGGCAATGCGATGAAGATAATCAACGACAAGAGCAACCTTCCGGCCGTTTGCGGGCGCGTGTGCCCCCACGAGAAGCAGTGTGAAGGCCACTGTGTGCTCACCAAGAAGGGCCAGGGCATACATGTGGGCAAGCTGGAGCGCTTCATCGCCGACTTCGATGGCGACATGGGTCTGATACGCGAGAAGCTGCAACCCAAGACCCGCGGCCGCGTGGCCGTCATCGGTTCGGGGCCCGCCGGGCTCACCATAGCCGGCGACCTGGCCCGCATGGGCTTCAACGTCGAGGTGTTCGAGATGGAGCCCGAGCCAGGCGGCGTGCTCATGTTCGGCATACCGGAGTACCGTCTGCCCAAGGACGTGGTGCGGCGCGAGATAAAGAAGATTGAGGAACTGGGCGTGGTGTTCCACTGCAACACCACCATTGGCACCGACCTAAACATCGACCAGATGTTTGAACGAGGTTTCGACGCCATCTTCATGGGCACCGGGACGGTCAAGCCGCGCAAGCCCGACATCCCGGGGCGCAACCTCAGGGGTGTGAGGCAGGCCGTTTATTTTTTGCGGAAGGTAAGCCTGTACAACGAGGGGAGCATAGCCCGCGAGGACGTACCGGTGCACGACGGCGACCGGGTCTTTGTCATCGGCTGCGGAAATACGGCCATGGACGCCGCACGCACGGCCATACGCATGGGCGCCAAGGACGTGGAGATTGTGTATCACCGCACCATTGACGACATGAGCGCGCTGAGGTCGGAGTACGACGAGGCCGTAGAGGAGGGCGTGAAGTTCAATTGGCAGTCGAGCATAGTCGAGATTCTCGACTACAACGGCATCCTCAGCGGTGTGGTGATAGAGAGCGGCGGCGAGCGCAGGATAGAGAAAGCCGACAAGGTTTTGATGGCCATCGGCTCGGTACCGGCCAGCCGCATCGTGTCGACTACAAAGGGAATAGATGTCGATGAGCGCGGCTACGTGCTCACGCGCGAGACGCCTTACGGCATGACAAGCCGCAAGGGCGTGTTTGCCGGCGGCGATGTGGTCAACCGCCCGTCTACCGTTGTGCTTGCCATGCGCGACGCCAAGCTCGTTGCCGAGGGCATTGCCAAGTATGTAGACGCCATCAAGCTGCTCGAGGCGGTCAACTCGCCGCAGGCTCGCACCGATGGCGCAGGGTAGCAGTTGCTGCCCAGATTGTTTATATTTCTGTGGACGTGGCCGTACGTCAGGGCCGGCTTTGCCGGCGGTGTGGGCTGCGCCATAAAGCTCCGAGGGGGCTGCAAACAATCCGTTTGCAGCCCCCTCGGAGCTTTGTGGCCGCATTCGGTGTTGCCGTTGCGGCGTGGCGCCCTTGCCGTCAGAAGCGCCCCGGCCTGCCAAACCCACCACCTCGCGGGCCGCGTGGGCCCATGCCGCGGTCTCTCGGGCCACGAGGCTGCATGTTCTGGCGCGCCTCCTTTGAGCCAAACAGGTTGAGGCGGTAAATCACGTGTAGCATGCCGAAGCTCGTTATGGCGTTGTATTCGGTGTCGCTGCGCTGCATGGCGTTGATGGTACGGCTGAAGTTGCTCTGCTGGTGAAGCAGGTCGTAGAACTGAAGCATCACGATCAGGTTCTTGCCTTTGAGGAAACTTTGGCTCACCTGGGCGTTCCATATCAGCTCGTTGGTGTTGAGCGACTCGTCGCTGTAGCCCCTGCGGCTGTTCATGTTGAGGTCGAAAGCCACCTCGGTGCCCCACGGCAACCTTACATTAGAGTTGAAACCATAGGCAAACTCCCACGTGTCGAGATTGCTGTTTGGCTGCAGTTTGTTGCGCGAGTGCTCATATTCCACAGAGCCGTTGAGCTCAAATTCAAACCAGTCGTTGCGGAAACCGGCGGTCAGTTCCTCTTCGAACGAAGTGCTGCGGGTGGTGTTCTTTTGCGAGTCTTGGTTGTCGATGCTCACGTAACCTACGCTGTTGGTGTACCTTATCTCGGTGTTTGTGCTTACGTTGAAGAGCCCGGCAGAGTCTATTGCGCTGTTGAACAGGAACTGTCCGCGCGTCGACCAGTTGCCGTTGATGTTCTCGGGGCGTGTCGTCCTGCCGCCGGTCTCAGGGTCATAGCGCACCATGTTGCTGATGGAGTTGCTCGTTGTCTGGAACCTGAAGTTGGCCATCAGGGTCTTGTAGTGGTTCTCTATGTAGTTGTTGTAGAACATATTGAGGGTGTTGGTGAACGACGGCTTAAGGCCGGGGTTACCCATCGATATGTTCAGGGGGTCGCTGTCGTCGGTGATGTCGAGCAGGTCGCTCATGCTCGGCTGGCTGGTTGTGCCGCGGTAGCGCACCCTAAGCTGGCTCACTTTAGATATCTTCCATCTGAAGTCGAGCGTCGGCGATATGTTGGTTACCGTGCGTGTGGTGTCGGTTGTCACCCCCTGGTAGCGCTGAACGAAGTTTGTTTTCTGCGGCATCACGGTCACTCCGAAGTTCAGGTTGTAGGTTGGGCGTATTATTCGCATCATCACCTCGATGTCGTGGATGTAGTTCTTGTACTCCGAGAAGCGGCTGAGGTCTTCGTCGAGATACGTAGTGTATGGGTTTTCGAGGCGGTTCAGGTAGTCGTCCCAGCCGCGGTATACAGGCGACAGGCCGGCGAAGAAGTTCTCGCCGAGGTTGCTGAAGTCGAACGTAGAGCGGTCGCTCTTCGTGTATTTGTATTGGAACTCATAGCTGAATTGCAGGAACGTGGCCTTGAAGATAGGCTCGCTGTAGGTGGCCCTGATGCTGTAGTCCCAGTTTTTCTGCGGGGTGAGGTTGTAACGGTTGGTCTGGTAAGTCGAGTCTTGGCCCAGCATGTTCTTTGTCTTGTACAGGTGTACGTTGTTGGTGCTCAGGCTTTTGCTCTCGCTGTCGCCGAAGTTGCCCCTCAGTCTCAGCGTAACGTTTCGCCCTTCGTTGTTTAGCCGTCGGTTGAACATGAGCATTCCGCCGAAGCTCTTGGACTCGCTGTATGTTATGCTGCTGTTTCTCCGCGAGTTGACAGCCATCGAGTCGGCGGCCATCTGCTCTATTGAGGCAGCTGCCAGCGGGTCGGAAACATACAGATACGGGTCATCGTTGAACGTGGCCGACTCGCTCAGGCTAATCCCGTCGCTTGTCGAGTAGCTGAAAGTAGGCCTGAACATGATGGTGGTCATTGTGTCGGGATGCCATTCAAAGCGCATCTGGGCGTTCCACGAGTCGCTACGCGAATAGCTCTGGTTGAGGCTGTTGGAGAACGACCCCTCTGTGCTTACGAAGTTTTCGGTAGAGTTTTTCGTGCGCGTGTCGCCGTCGCCGTGGTTCCATCTCACGCTTCCGTCAAGGCGCAGCTTGTCTTTCTCTTCATAGTTGAAGTTGAGACCGAGCATCTTCGACGACTGCAGTCCGCGCCGTCCGCCGCCGAACCGTCCGCCTCGCCCGCCGAAGCCGCGGTCGTTGGTGTTGTTGGCGCTGCCGAATCCCATCAGCCTCAGCTTGTCGGTAAACCGCATTGCCATGAGCCTTGCGGCATAGCGGTCTTTAGTTCCGTACGAGAGGTCGGCGTTAGACAGCAGTCCTTTGTTCATGCCTTTCTTTATTCCGAAGTCGAGCACGGTCTGTTCCTCGCCGTCGTCGATGCCCGACACCCTGGCGAGGTCGCTCTTCTCGTCGTACGATTTCACCTTCTCTATTATCGAGGTAGGCAGGTTTTTCAGAGCGGTCTTGGTGTCTCCCACCATAAACTCCTTGCCGTCTACGAGAATCTTCTTTACCTCCTTGCCGTTGATTGTTATGTTTCCGTCGTCGTCAATCTTGGCTCCCGGCAGTCTTTTTATCAGCTCTTCGACCACCGACCCCTCGGGAGTCCTGTAGGCCGCAGCGTTGTAAACAAACGTGTCTTCGCGTGTGGTCACCTTCAGGGCGCGGCCGG
The DNA here is from genome assembly GCF_023336985.1 of Marseilla massiliensis. Classification (NCBI taxonomy): domain Bacteria; kingdom Pseudomonadati; phylum Bacteroidota; class Bacteroidia; order Bacteroidales; family Prevotellaceae; genus Marseilla; species Marseilla massiliensis. Next base: position 30,933 of record NZ_JAMBLP010000025.1, read on the forward strand.
TCACGGTGGCCCCCTTCAGCATTATGGCGTCGGGTTCCATGCTTATCGTGCCCAGCGGCATGTTCTTTCCGCCGCTGATGGTGATGTTCTTGTGGTAAGTCTTGAAGCCTATGCACGTCACTTGCAGTATGTACTTGCCGTCGGCCGGGGCTGCTATGCTGAACGAACCGTTTGTGGCGGTCAGCCCTCCCTTGGCCATTGTGCTGTCGGTCTTCAGCAGTTTCACCGTTGTCATGGCCAGAGGCTCGTTTGTTTCAGCTTCGATGACCTTTCCGGTCACGTTGCGTTGCGCGAGAGCAGCGAGAGTTGCCGTCACGACGGCAATCAACAATAAGAGTCTTTTCATTTCTATGCGTGGAGATTAGTTACGCTATTATGACGTTTGGTTTGGTCGAACGTTTAATCAAAAGAAAACTTTGTTTTAATGAAATTAATTTTTTAGCATATCCATATCGTTTTTATGTCGATGTGCAGTCGTGGCGGGTGTTGTGTTAAATCTTTTTAACTGCATTCTCGGGCGTTTCAAACAGTTGTGCGCTATGGCTTGCTTGGTGGTAGCCCGATGCCTTCGGTTGCATGTGGCACACGGCGCGGGGCTGCGGCGCAGGGCCTGCCGGGCAAGCCGCCATGCGCCGTTGCACCATGCCCTATGGCTGGTATGTTTTGTTTACATCTGTTGCATGGCAATGCCGTGCGGGCCGTTTTGCGTGCCTATACGTGCCGTTTCGCCTTGCCAAACGGCACGTATCGGCATACAGCCGAGGCCGTTTCGCGGGGCTGTTTCTGCAGCAGTGCAAATGGTTGGCTGCCAGGATGTTGGCTTGCCGCATACTCGGCGCGAAACATGTTTACACATTCTGCACCGCCGGTGCCTTGCCGTGGGGCGTGCTGCCGGACTGCGGCCACAGCCATCGAGCCTCTGGCGGCGGGGCTGCCCGGCCCGGGCATAAGGCCATGTGCATGGCTGCTGCTGCGCCCGGTGTGTTGCACAATGCTTCTATGACAAGGCAACGGCCCAGGTCACAGCGGCAATCAATGTGCATGGAAGCGGGATGTCAAAGTTTTGGGATAACGATGGCAATATCTAAACAAACACTTTTAGATATTGTAGCATGTTGGTAAAATGCCGCCGGCCGTGCCGAGCCTGTTGTCCACAGGAGTCGGCACGGCCGGCGGCGGCCATCGCCAGATGGTTGTTCAGCGGCTTTCCTCGGCCAGTCTCTCGGCCTCTTTCCTTGCCGGCTTGCCCGTGGCGGTGGTTGGAATGCGGCATACCGAGATGATGTGGTGCGGTTGCCAGTACTTTGGCAGCGCGCTGCGGCATGCCGCCTCGGCTCCGGCCGTGTCGGACGATTGCACAAGCAGCACCACGGCTTCGCCATACTTTGGGTCCTTGCGCTTGGTTACGATGAACGGGGAGCCTATGTGCGGGGCAAGCATCCGCTCCACTTCCTCGGCCTGAATCTTTATTCCGCCGCTGCATATCACGTTGTCCTTGCGCCCGATGATGCGGAAGCGGCGGCCGTCGGGGGCCAGGCGGGCAATGTCGTTGGTGGTGATGGTGGTGGCGCATACGTCGGGCGCGTCGATGGCAAGGCATCCGTCGGGCGTGAGGCTCACCGAAACCCCGTCGAACGGAGTGTACCACTCGGACGCCTCGGGCCCGCTGAGACGCCGCAGTGCTATGTGCGACAGCGTCTCGGTCATGCCGTAGGTGCTCCAGACTGCATTGCCGAAGCCGGCCAGTTCGGCAGCCATGTCGTTGTCTATGGCCCCTCCGCCAATGATGAGGTGACTGATGCTGCCGAGCAGGCGGCGCTCTTCGGCCACCCGTAGCGAGTTGTATACCTGCATGGGAACCATGGCTGCAAACGTGGGGGCGCTCTTAAGGCCTGCCAGCGGATGCCCCGAAGGAGGCACTTCGATAAGGCGCAGGCCGCAGACAATGGCCCTTACGACCATCATCTTGCCCGCTATGTAGTCGAGCGGCATGCATAGCAATGCCGTGTCGCCGGCATTCAGGCCGAGAAAACGGCATGTTGTCAGTGCCGATGCCTTCATCCTGCTTTTCTCGACCCACATGGGTTTGGGGGCGCCTGTTGAGCCGCTGGTGTGCACCAGCAGCCTTTCGGAGCCATCGTTCCATTCTCTTATAAACTCTTCTGCGTTCATTGCTGCGGCTTAAACCAAACGGAGTCGTTCCTCATTTCTATCGGCATGTCGATGTTGTCGGTGTATAGCAGCCCCGTGCCGAGCCCTTGCGGCATCGTGATGCGGTCGCCATACATCTTTGCAGTGAGCTGGGCCACGGCGTTGAGGCCCACGTTGCTCTCCAGCGCGCTTGTTATCCACGAGCCAATGCCGCGCTCGCCGGCCAGCCTTATCCATTCTTCCGTGCCGCGCATGCCGCCGTGCAGCGAAGGCTTGAGCACTATGTAGGCCGGCTTGATGATGTTTAGCATCTGGGCTTTCGTCTCGGTGTCGTTGACGCCAATGAGCTCTTCGTCGAGAGCTATGGGCAGTGGTGAGTCGCGGCACAGTTCGGCCATGTCGCCCCAACGGCGCGTCTTGATGGGCTGCTCGATGGAGTGGATGGCGTATTGAGACAGCAGTTCCAGTTTGTAGAGGGCCTGGTGGTAGGGGAAGGCGCAGTTGGCGTCGAGCCTTATTTGCATCTCCCGTGGCGAGAAACGCTCGCGGATGCGCTTTAGCAAGGCCGTCTCGGCATCAAAGTCGATGGCTCCTATCTTCAGCTTTATGCACCTGAAGCCCTGCCTTATTTTCTCTTCCATCCTGTCGAGCATCTCTTCGTATGAGCCCATCCACACCAGGCCGTTGATTGGAATGCCTGTCTCGCCGCGGCTGAAGGCGGTGTAGAACAGGGCGGCCGAGCCACGCTGGAAGTTCAATAGGGCGGTCTCCAGTCCGAAAAGCATCGAGGGGTAGTCGGCCATGGCGTCGTAGTCTATCTGCCCCTGTTGCTCAAACATGTCGCAGAAAGCCCTCAGGCGTTCGCCATAGTCGGGGCGGGCGTCGCAGCTCAGGTCGGGCAGAGGGGCGCATTCGCCCACACCCAAGCGACCGGGAGCGTCGTCGGCGGTCAGCTCAACAAACCATGATGTCCTCGTGGTGTATGTTCCCCGCGATGTCCCGGCGGGCTGCTTGAAGTGGAATGTGCGCGGAGTGATTGATATTTTGTACCTTTCCATCAGTTAGAAGTTGGTTTTTATGTCAAGGCAGCTTGGGGTATTTCTTGAAGTTGGGCTTGCGTTTCTCGAGGAAGGCGCGGCCCCCTTCCTGTGCCTCGTCGAGGAAATAATAGAGCATTGTGGCGTCGCCGGCCAGTTCCTGAATGCCGGCCTGCCCGTCGAGCTCGGCGTTGAGCCCCGCCTTTATCATTCGCAGCGCCAGCGGGCTGCGCTCCATCATCGTCTGGGCCCACTCTACACACTCGTCCTCAAGGCGCTCGAAGGGCACCACTTTGTTGACCATGCCCATGCGCTCTGCCTCGTTTGCACTGTATTGACGGCACATAAACCATATCTCGCGGGCTTTCTTCTGCCCCACGATGCGGGCAAGGTAGCTTGCACCGAAGCCGGCGTCGAACGAGCCCACCTTTGGCCCTGTCTGCCCGAAGATGGCATTCTCGCTCGCTATGGTGAGGTCGCAGACGAGGTGGAGCACATGTCCGCCGCCGATGGCGTAGCCGTTTACCATTGCGATGACGGGCTTGGGCAGGCGGCGTATCTGCATCTGCACATCAAGAACGTTGAGCCTTGGCACGCCGTCTTCGCCAACATAGCCGCCGCGCCCCTTCACGTTCATGTCGCCGCCCGAGCAGAACGCCTTGTCGCCGGCGCCGGTGAGTATGACCACTCCGATGTGCCGGGCTTCGCGGCACCATGCCAACGCCTGGCTCATCTCCCACGTTGTGCGTGGCGTGAAGGCGTTGCGGTAGCGCGGACGGTTGATGGTTATCTTCGCTATTCCGTCGAATTCGTCGAACAGTATTTCCTTAAAGTCAAACCCTTCGATGGGCTTCCATTCTCTTTTTTCCATGAGTCTTATGTTTGTTTCAGTTTTGTCTGTCTTTTTGCCACGGCTCAGTCATGGCCTGGCATTCATGGTTGCTTTCAGCCGTGAGTAGTATTCGCGTATGGCGCGGCCGTCTTCGTCGGCGTCGGTGAACACTTCGAGAAGCATCGGTCGGGCCGATTGTCGTGTCATGAGCGTCACTATCCCGAGTTGCATCTCGGCCATGTCGGCTGCACGCATGTAGCCTATGTCGTTTTGGGTGCATATCCCCCGTGCGTCGGCATTGTGGCTTGCCGATACCATTGAGTCGCGTGCCGGACTGTCTTCGAGGCCGCGCAGTATATGGAAAATGCCCCCGCAGTGGTTGTTTAGCAGTATTATCCTGAGGTTGCCGCGCAGCGAAGTGTTCCAGAGGGCATTCTGGTCGTAGAAGAAACTGAGGTCGCCGATGATGCAGAACACGGTTTCTGCCGTAGCCACCGAGAAACCTGCGGCCGCCGAGAGCGAGCCCTCTATGCCGTTGACGCCTCGGTTGCACCACACGTAGTGGCCCGCGTAGATGTTTGCAAGGCGTATTGCCGAGCTGTTGGCATAATGTACGTTAAAGCCGGAAGCATAGTCTTCGAGCTGTTGCTCAAAGTATTTCACCGTTGCCATTTGCGAGAATGGCGGGCTGTAGTCGGTGCGGTTGGCATCGGCGGTGGCCAATGCCAACGACCAGCGCGACAGGTATTCTTGCCTGGCAGGGCTGTTGCCGCAACCATTTGCAAGCTGCCCGAGCATGGCGGCCACGCCTTCACGGCAGCCGCAGTCGACCGTGGCAACAAGGTGGGTGGTAGGGTCGGGGGTGAGGCTGGGGTCTGGCGAGACTACAAACGTGGGCGCATTCGACCGCCTGAGGAAACTTCGCATGCGCTTGCTCACCACAGTGTCGCCTGCATAAACGATGATGTCGGGGTACAGCCTGGAATCGTCGGCCATGGCATACAGCACCTCGTCGGCCGGCATTGCCCCGTAGTCGCTGCCCAATGGCTCGGTTATGACCACGGCACGGCGCGAGAGTTGACCGACGAGGCGGCTGCCGATGGTTCCGGCCGGCATCTGCCCGATGACCACCATGGGCCTCTCTGCCTCGTCGAACGCCTTTTCGAGCGTGGTGCAGCGGCAAGTGGTGGGGTCGGGGGTGATGGTTTTGAAACAACGCTCGGCCGGCAGCCGTGCAGCGGAAAAGCCGAACAACGGTTCGGTTATTGGCACGTTGATGTGCACCGGGCACGGTTGCCGCAGCACAGCCAAGGCCAGTGCATCGTTCACAAGGCGGTTGCAGTGCCAGCGGTCTGTGTCATCATGCGGTTCGGGCAGGTTGACGGCCTTGCGCACAAACCGCCCAAGGGCGTCGGGCTGCGGCAGGGTCTGTCCGTCAAGCTGGTCGATCCAGACCGCCGGTCTGTCGGCCGAGACTACCACCAACGGCAAATGCTGGTAGCAGGCTTCGGCTACGGCGGGTGCCAGGTTGAGCAATGCCGAACCCGAGGTGACGCACACCACCACTGGCATCCCGGTGGCTTGGGCTACGCCGAGAGCCACGAAACCCGCCGAACGCTCGTCGGTTACGGGTATGCAAGATATGCCGGGGCATTCGTTGAGGTTGTGTACAATGGGGGCGTTGCGGCTGCCCGGGCACACCACGGCGTGCTTTATGCCGTGAGCCGCGAGCAGCGCTGTGAGTATGTTGACGTTTTCCTTGTCGCTATACATGGTCTGTTGTGTTGTTATTCGTCTGTGACGGTGTCTCCGATGACGTTGCGCATCGTTTCCATCTTTGCCTCTGTCTCAAGCCACTCCTGCTCTTCGATACTGTCGGTGAGCAGTCCGCCGCCGGCATAGAGGCTGCAGCTGTCGCCGTTGATGGCCATGCAGCGTAGCGATACGTACAGGTGGGTCTCGTTGCAAAGGTTTAGCGGGCCCATGAATCCGCTGTAGTAGCTGCGTGGCGAGTGCTCGGCTGTTGTGAGAAAACGGCGTGCTTCGTCCTTTGGCAGCCCGCAGACAGCCGGCGTTGGGTGCAGGGCGTTGATGACGTTGCCTATGCCTTGGCCGGCAGCGAGCGTGAAGTCGAAGTCGGTGCGCAGGTGGATGACGTTGCCGGCGCGCACCGTGCGGGCTTCGCTACGGCTCAGTCCTGTTGTCAGAGGGCGCAGGGTGTCGGCTATGTAGTCGCCCACAATGCGCTGTTCTCTCCTGTTTTTGCCGTCCCAGGCAATGGTTTCGTCGGCAGGCGCGTGCGGCTTGGGCGGGCAGTCGAAGCGTGCGGCAGCGCCGTCAAGGCGCTGTGTACCGGCCAGGGCCACGGTGTGCCATCGGTCGGATGTGCCGCTGAGCAGTCTTTCCGGCGTGGCAAAGAGCCATGTACCGCAGCGTTGTGCCTCTACAAGAGCTACGAACATGCGCGGATACAGGCGGCACGCACGCAAGAAAAGCTGTTCGGCGTCCACTCGCCTGGCCATCCGCTCGGTGGAGCGGCGTGCAAGCACCAGCTTGGCAAACCTGCCCGCCAAGAGTTGCGAGTGGCATCTGGCGAAGTCGCCGGCGTATGCCCTGCGGTCGGCAGCGTCTGCCTCATGTTTGCGTCGGGCCCTCCCGGCCACTTCGGTCTCGCTTGTTGTGCGCCTTGTTTCGATGCGGTCGGGGCGCAACAGCAGCAGTGGCTCGGCGGCAGTGATGGCAAACGGGGCTATGACAAAGCCCTCGCGCCCGTCCAGGGCGCCGTAAGCTGCAAGCTCCTCGGGATGCCCGCTGCCCTGCTCCACTATGGTATAAGTGTCGGAATAGGGCAGCCTGAACAGTGCGCGAGCTGTCATTTTGCGGCCTCCGTGGGTTTGTCGGTGATGAAGTTCATCACGCTTACCGTCGATATCGTCTTCCCGTCGGAGCCGGCCACGGTCACGTTCCACACGTGGAGCGTGCGCCCCCGGTGTACAATGTGGGCCGTGGCAGTGACCGTGTCGCCCTCGAAAGCGCTCCTGACGTGGCTCCCGCTGACGTTGACACCTACGCAGGCCCTGTCCGGGCACAGTATCGACGACCCCACACCGGCCATGTATTCGGCCAAGGCCAGGGTGGCGCCGCCGCTCAGAAGGCCCATTGGCTGGCAGTTTCGGCTGTCCACCAGCATCGTGGCCACGCACGTCTCATCGTCTGGAGTGGATATGAAGTCCATGCCGAGGTTGTCGGCTATGTTTGGCTTTCGCCTTATAAGGTCTTTTATCTTTTCTAAATCCATCGTGTAATATAAAATATGTGGGGTGCTGACTTTGTTGCCCCACAGTCTTCATTGTTCAATGTTGGGCTTTCAACGCAGCGCAAACGGCAGTGGCGGAAGTATGCGTACTGTCTCCCGGTGGCGCCCGTTTTTATGCTAAGACAGCAAGGCGGGCACAACGCCGGCGCAGCATGAGCTTGCCCATGAAATGCCCGTTGCGGCATAATTCATGCAAAGATACAAAATATTCAGTGCATTTCAAGGGATTTCTTGGCTTTTAATATAAAAGCTTTTGGTCGAAGTCAAAGTGGTGGGGCACGGGGAATGGAAATTCATCTGAAATGCCCGGCGTTGGCATAAGCGGCGTTGTGCCCGGCGATGGCCATGTAGTGCCTTTGGCATGTAGCCGTGATGGACGGTAGGACGTGCGTGGCGGCTTACCGATATGGCAATCGCCGGTGTGGGCAAACAATGCCACACACCGGCGAATATAAAGGATTTAAGGTTTTCAATAGCCAGGGTTCTGCTTCCATCCGCCAGACAGTTGCAACTGGCTGTAGGGTATTGGGAACAGTATCCTGCCGTCGCTGTCGTTCCATCGCCACTCAAGCGGACGGCCGGAGGCGTCGTTGCAATCTGCTACGGCCATTCCGTTGTTGTTGGCTTGCAGCGGTGCCGACAGTCCTTTGACGCGATGATTGAAGTGGGCGGCCATCACCTTGTTTATCCGGCCCGTCCTGTTCAGGTCATACCATCGGTGCCCTTCGAAGCACAGTTCGAGCAGACGCTCGTCTTCTATGGCCAGTCGCATTTCGCTTTGCGACGTGACTTGCGTGCCTGCCAGGCCTGCGCGGTGGCGCACGGCGTCGAGATACTCCTTGGCTTCGGCCGTGGCGTTGGTCTCGTTGAGGCATTCGGCATACATGAGCAGCACGTCGGCGTAGCGGTATATGATGTCGTCGCAACCGCTGGCGCACGTCTTCAGGCCCTGGTTGTGCATGTCAAAGTATTTTAGGGTGGCCGGAGTGAAGGCGTCGCCGTTATCGTTTACGTCCACCTCTTCGGTTTGCCTTGAAGTGCCTTGCGATGCGTCATAAAGCCTGTCGTAGACCATCTGGCTGTAGCGTTTGTCTGTTGGGTTGCTCCTAAGCCGGTTGTACAAGTCCCACGTCATGAGCAGACAGCCCACTCCCTGGGTTGTAAGTATCGTGGAAGCGGTGCCGTCGGGCAGGGTGTAGGCCGGCTGGTCGTTGGGGCTCACGGCCGGTATGCACCGCTTCATGAGATAGTTGGCCACCACCGTAGCCCCGTTGTTGAATTGTGCCACGAATATTATCTCCTTGTTGACAGGGTTTTGCGAGTCGAACACACTGGCATAGTCGTCGAGCAACCCGAGGCTTGCGGGGTTGGCCTTGGCATAGCCTACCACCTCTTCAAGCACCTTCCTGGCAGCGCCGAAGTCGCCCAGCGTCATGTGGGTGTCGGCCATCATCACCTTGGCGGCAGTGCTTGTGGCCCGCCCCGCCTTGCCGGCTTCGCTGTAGTGGGGCGGCAGGCAGGCAGCGGCTTTGTCCAGGTCGCTGCCTATTAGTGCGTAGACGTCTTTCTCGGGGCTGCGTCCGTAGTTGTAAAGGTCGCTGTAGTCGTCGACTACATGCTCCGTCAGTGGCACCGGGCCGAACAGCCTTACCAGTGTGAAGTAGGCGTAAGCCCTGAGCATGCAGGCTTCGCCTTCATATTGCTTCCTGTTTTTCTCGCTGACATTGCCAATCTTGTCGAGCACAGAGTTGCATCGGTTTATCATGCTGTAGCAGTTGGCCCAGATGGCGTCGATGGTGGCCGAGGTGGCATCCCACGTTCCTTCGTTGAGGCTGATGTAGTCGGCCTGGTTGTTTTTCTTGTAGTCGTAGGCCTCGTCGGTGCACAGTCCGTTGACCATGATTACGTCTTCCTGCACCGTCCGCAGATAGTAGTAAGCGTCGAGCAGTATGTTTTCTGCCTCGCTGTCGTTGGTAAGATACGTTTCCATCTGCATCGAGTCGGACGGGTAACGGTCGAAGAAACCGTCGCTGCACGCCGTGACAGCCAGTGCGGATGCGGCTATGCATGCCGCTGTGAGTATTTTGTTGATATGTGATGAGTTCATAATGATGTTGCTTTATGGTGTTTCAGAATGTGGCGTTGATGCCGAAAGTCATTACGCGCGATATGGGGTAGCTGCCGAAGTCAACCCCGTTGTTGGTGGCAGAGTTGCCGTTGTAGTTGGCTTCCACCGAGTAGCCGGGATACGAGTCGAACGTCCACAGGTTCTGTATGTTGACGCTCAGGCGCAGGCGTTGCAGCCCCACAGCCTCGCAGGCCTTTGCCGGGAGGGTGTAGCCCAGGGCAATGTTGCGTATGCGCAGGAAGTCGGCGTCGTAGAGGTAGCGCGTCGACGGCTGTATGTTCGAGCCCAGGTTGTTGGTGCCGGCCTTGTGCGAAGTGCCGTTGCCGGGCTGTTCGGCACTGTGCCAGCGCCCCAGTCCCGACTCGGCGAGCACGTTGTCCCACAGGTTCAGCGAGTATGCGCGTGCCGCGGCGTATATCACCTTGCCCCCGGCCTGGCCGTCGATGGTTATGGCAAGGTCGAAGTTCTTGTATCCCAGCCTGTTTGTCCAACCGTAGGTGAAGTCGGGCTGGTAGTTGCCCACATACTGATAGTCGTCGGTGTTGATGGTGTTGTCGCCGTTGGTGTTTTCGTATATCAGGTCGCCGATGCTCTCAGTGCCATACTTCGGATACTTTTTCAGGTCGTCTTCGCTGTTGTAAGTGCCAATCACCTTGAGCATATACATGTCGCCCATGGGCCGGCCCACGATGTTGCGTATCACGTTTCCCCATTTCGTTCCGGCCTTTCCGTTGGGCAGTTGCCTCTGGTTGTTGGCCAGCGACAGAATCTTGTTTCTGTTCAACGACCAGTTGAGCGTGGTCTCCCAGTTGAGGCTGCCCTGCAGAACCTTCGCGTTGAGCGCTATCTCCACGCCTTTGTTCTCCACCTGGCCCGAGTTCATGTATACCGAACCGGCTATGCCGTTGAAGTTTGGGATGTTGGCCGGCATCACGATGTCGCTCGTCCGCTTGTAGAAATCAATGTTGAGGTTGATGCGTTTGATGAATGCCAAGTCGAGTCCGAGGTCAATCTGCCTGTTCTTTTCCCATCCGAGGCTCCTGTTTGAGTAGCCGCTCGGATAATACGACGGCACCGACGAAGTGCCGAACACCACGCTGTGGTCGGTGCTGATGGCCGACACCCAGGCATAGTTTGACCCCACCTGGTCGTTGCCCGTCACGCCGTAGCTGGCGCGCACCTTGGCCAGCGAGAGCCATTCTGCGGGTTTCATCCATTCCTCCTCGGTGACGTTCCATGCCGCCGAGGCCGAGTAGAACAGTCCGGCGCGGTTGTCGGGGCCGAACTTGCTGGAGCGGTCGCGGCGCAGCGAGCCCGAAACCACATACTTGCTGTCGTAGTTCAAGATGATGCGGGCAAACATGGCGTCGAACACATAG
>NZ_JAMBLP010000026.1:0-39673 GCF_023336985.1 Marseilla massiliensis
TAGGAGTTAAGGAGTTAGGAAGTAAAGGAGTTAAAACAATAGTTTTTCTTGCTGGATTTATGGACTTATATGAAGTTAAGGGGTGTTATATGGAGTTAGTGGACAATAGCATAGACTGCCTTCCTGCAACGCGTTCCCCATGCCATCAGTACACCCATGTTTCCAAAACCATTGTCTTAACTCCTTTACTTCCTAACTCATTAACTCCTAAAACAATTCCTTGAATAATGCCATTGTCCTCTAACACCATAACTCCCTGTACGCTTAAGCCCCATATGTTTATCGGGTGTCCCGTTGATGCCTGCGTTAGTTGATGCATCAATGATGAGTTTCTTATGTTCAATCGGCAATGGCGTATGGTGGGCATGAGCTTTGCGTTTTGGTTATGTCACTATTTCACGCCACAGCCTGTGATATCCCAGAAACAAAAGTCTGCTACCCCTCATTGGCTTGGCGGCAACCTGCAGGCACTCACAGCCTTTGGCTTGTTATGTGCGTTGGTATTGTGCTGGCAACTTTACGCCTAACCCGCTGTGGCGCAGTGAGTTGCTAATAACCGCTTCACCCTGCCATGAAACCTGCCGTTTGGGCTTGTGAAACCTGCCATATTGCAGTGCTAAACAGGCCGTTTTGCAGGGCGATATGGCATATATGGAAAGTAACGGATGTTGCTGCCGGTTTGTGGTTGCATGCCTGCACGTATAGGCTTGTTGCAAATTTTCATTTTCAGAAAGGCACATCTACAACAATCAATGCATTGCCTCATCATTTAATTCATTTCTTCAAAGTTTCGCCAAACTCCCGTTTTACTTTTGCATCAAAAACGAAAGTAGGCATGAATCGATTCTTATTGTTTTTCACTTTGTCGGTTTTCAGTCTGTATTCAAGCGGACAAGATGGTGCCCATCTTCTATATCGGTATATCGAAACGGCTAAGCGCAACAGTCCGTTGATAAACGATTACCGCAATAGCATAGAGATAGAGCGGGCAGAATAAGAGCGCCTTAAGGCAGTTTACCTGCATTCACAGTTGGAACTGAATGGTGATTACCTGTTTGTTCCTATCATTTCAAAAGATGGAGGACGTACGTCGTTCAAGTTCAACGCACAAGATGCAGCAGACTATTATGGCTATGACCTTGGCGAAAGCAGCGGACATTTGCATGCCGGAGTCACATTGACGCAACCGCTTCTGGGGCGTGCGCCATACAAGACGGCCCGCGAGCAATCACAGATAAACATGGAAACGGCACGTTACAACATTCGTTTGGAGGAGCACCAGTTAGAGCGAATGGTCACAGAACAGTATTTGCTGTGTCTGCTCGACCAGACTCAGGCTGCCTTTGCCGACTCTATCGACATGCTGCTTGAGCGCAAGGCAGAAACAGTAAGGAAGTTGGCAGGCTGCGGAATGGCCAAACAGTCGGACTTGAGGCTCATCGCCATAGAGCAGAGCGCCAATGATGAGCTGCGTTGTTCATATCTGCAGTCGTTTCATGCACACTTGATGGAACTGAACACTATATGCGGCATCAGTGACACAAACGACATCTTGCTTCCAGACATAGACATTGGGCCATGCTTGCCGGCCACAGACGGTGAAAGCCTTTTTACCGAACAGTATGTTCATGACAGCCTTAACGTTGATGCGTCATGGCGTTCTTTCAACCTGAAATACAAGCCACGGCTCGATTTGTTTGTTGACGGCGGTATGCAGGCAGGCGCCTTTTCCGAGTGGTACAGGCATTTCGGCCTTAGCGCTGGGCTTACGCTGTCATGGACCATTGCCGATGGCGGTCAAAAGAAGTGGAAAAAGCGCCAGTCTGAATTGCAGCAGCATACCATCAGTACATACAAGGCGAATGCGGCTAACGAGCGCGATATGAGGTTGAAGCAGAGCCTTGCGGAGCTGGGAATGTTCGAACGGCGCCTGGATGCGATGGCAAAGCGGATTGGAGAGTATGACGGCATACTCTCAGATTACTCGAAAGAGATGGAGGCCGGGCAGGTGTCTGTATTGGATTACATGCAGTTGCTTCATGACCGTATACAGGCTGAAAGAGACAGATTGTTGTTGCAGGCAAACAGGAAATTGGTAATAGTGACATATAATTATTGGAATCATTAAATGACAGAGTCTATATGAAAGCAGATTATCTTCTATTGTGTGTGGCCGTTTGCCTGGTTTCTTGCAGAGACAACGGCGCGGGGACGTCTGCCTCCAAGCCGGCTACACAAGTGAACGTGACATATCCCAGTCTGGGAAACATCAATCAGGAAACAGTGTTGACGGCTGTTACGGCCTACCAGGGCAAGTCGGCCGTTTCTGCCCCGGTGGCGTCGTTTGTGGTCTCGGCCCATGTCAAGCCCGGAGTGAAGGTAAAAGCCGGCGACATCCTTTACCGTCTGGAGAGCAAGGAGCAGCATGCCTTGGGCCATGGCAACCATTATATTTATGTGAAGTCGGCGTGCAACGGCATCGTTCTCGACGTCAATGCCCAGTCAGGCAGTTATGTCACCGAGGGCGAAGTGCTTTGTACGGTTGTTGATGCGCGCAGTATGGTCTTTGAGATAGACGTTCCCTATGAACAGAGACAGTATGTAAAGGAAGGCAGCCATTGTGTGATCGAACTACCCGATGGTACACGTCTCAGCGCCATGGTTAAGTTTCCTTTGGCCACTATGGACGTAGCCTCACAGTCGGAAAAGGTCGTTGCGGTTGCAAAGGCACCGTTGCTGCCCGAGGGGATGAGCGCAAAGGCTATATTTACGTCGCGTAGTGCGACAAGGGCAGTGGCCATTCTTCCAAAGAGTGCCGTTCAGAGCGACGAGACAATGACTGAGTTTTGGATAATGCGACTGGCTGATGACAGCATTGCCGCTAAGGTCATGGTAGTGGTAGGCAATAGCACCCGAGACAGCATCGAGATATTGTCTCCGGCCCTTTCTACTGAAGAAAAAGTGATAAACGAAGGAAGCTATGGTCTGCCAGACAAGGCCAAGGTCGTTGTAATCCAGTAAATACGCACAGACATGGACGCCATAAAAAGAAGGAATTACCATCGCCTTTATGCCAAGCCGATACTTTTTGTAGGCCTGCTACTCTTGTTGTCGGGCATATACAGCTACACACAGATGCAGACGACCCTGTTTCCTGAGGTGCTGTTCCCGCGCATCACCGTCATAGCCGATGCCGGGCAGCAGCCTGTCGACAGGATGCTGATAACGGTAACCAAGCCATTGGAGAGCGCCGTGAAGAAAGTGCAGGGCACCACGGTAGTGAAGAGCAGCACGTCGCGTGGCAGCTGTGTCATCGATGTTTATTTCAAATGGGGGCTTGACATATATGCGCTCAAGACCCAGCTCGAGAGCCGCATCAACGAGGTGAAAGGCTTCCTGCCTGCCGGGACGGTCATATCGACAGAAGCGATGAACCAGTCGCTCTTTCCCGTATACGGGTTTACGCTCGAGAGCAACACCCACAGCCGCATTGCGCTGCGCGATGTCGGCAACCTTGTAGTGAGGCCGATGTTCAGCCAGGTCGACGGCATTAGCAATGTAGTTGTGCGAGGCGGCAAGGCAAAAGAGTTTGTAGTCAAGCCCGATGCCGCCAGGATGTCTATGCTGGGCATAACCCCGGCGCAAGTCAAGTCGGCATTTTCAAAGACAAACTTCGTGCTTGGCAATGGCAATGTGGCCGACTACGGCCGCCTGTACCTGTCGTTGACAGACACACGTATCAACGACTTGGACGATTTGAAAAACACCATCATACGCAATGACGGCAGGCGCATTGTGCGCTTGCGCGACATTGCCGATGTTGAGATACAGGAGCAGCAGGAATTCTTGAAGATAAATGCCGACGGCAACGACGCCGTGCTGGTCGACCTGGTTAAGCAGCCCGGCGTCAACCTTCTCACGTTTGCAAAGGATGTTGAGGCCAAGGCTGACGAGATACGCTCGCAACTTCCCGAAGGCTACGAACTGAAACCATACTACAACCAGAGCGCTTTTGTGGGCAGCAGCATACACAGCGTGCTGCGCACTATTTACGAAGGGCTTTTCCTTGCCTTCGCCGTCATGGTGTTGTTTCTCCGTTCGTGGAGGTCGAGCATGGTTGTCATGCTTACCATTCCCGTCACTGTTGCTTTCAGCATCCAGCTGTGCCACTTGGCCGGGATTACAATCAACGTCATGTCTTTGGGTGCCATGGCCGCATCGGTGGGGCTCATCATCGATGACGCTATAGTAATAATAGAGCAGATTTACCGCGAGCACGAAGAGCGGCCGGGCATCGACCGTTTTACGGCGGTGAGCAGGGCAGTACACGATTTGTTCCCGGCCATGGTCGCATCGTCGCTGGCCACCATCGTCATACATTTCCCGTTCAGGCTCATGAGCGGGCTTGCGGGCAGCTTTTTCAGGGAATTGTCTGACACTATGATGCTCACCATGGCAGCCTCTTTCCTCGTGACATGGCTGCTGCTGCCTGTACTTCACCTTGTGATGGGATATAATGGCAAGCCGGGGGTGGTAGGCATGACAGCCCGGGATATGGAAGCCGACTCAATAAGCAAGGTGCATTTTCTAACCAAACTGTACCGTAAGCCGGTCTTCGCCGCCGTCTTCATGCTGCTATTATGCCTCGGAGGGTGGTACTCTTCAGGCCACTTGGCATCAGGGTTCCTGCCCGACCTGGATGAGGGAACGATAGTGCTCGACTACCATTCGCCGGCCGGCACCGACATAGAAGAGACCGACCGCCTGTGCCGTCAGATGGAGAACATCATTATGAAGCATCCGGATGTAGAGACATATTCACGGCGTACGGCTTTGGGAATGTCGTTCAAGACAAGGCCAACCAACTTTGGCGACTATCTCATACAGCTGAAGAAAGACCGCAAAAAGTCGACACCCGAAGTGATAAGCGACCTCCGGCGCAGCATCTCGCAGGCTGTTCCTCTCATGACCATCGACTTCGGCCAGCGCATAGCCGATTTGCTTGGCGACCTGATGAGCACGCCAAAGCCCATCGAGATAAAGCTGTTCGGTGATGATTATGCCACTCTCCAGAAACTGGCAGCGCATGTAGAGAAGGTCATGCAGACTGTTCCGGGCATTGTAGACATAGACAACGGGCTGGTGCCGGCAGGGGCTTCGCTGGTGTTTATTCCCCATGAAGACCGGCTATCGCAGTTCGGCATTTCCCTTGAAGACTTCCAAGAGCAGCTGACTGCCTATACGGGCGGGATACCGCTCAGCCAGAGTGCCGGCGTGATAGAGCCCAACCCGGCACAGGCCGCTATGACCGGAGGATTGCAGATCGGGTCGATACAGGATGGCGAACAGATGCGGCGCATACTCTTTCGGTTCACCGACTTTGCCGACAACTCGCCGGAACTGTTGCAGAGACAGCCCATCTTCATGCCCGACGGCACCACACGTCCGTTGTCGTTCTTTTGTGATGTCATGGTTAATCCGGGCGAGATAGAGCAACGGCGCGAAGACTTGATGAGCAATATCACGCTGACTGCCAGGCTCGAAAACCGTGACTTGGGGAGCGCTGTCGACGCTCTGCGCCAGGCCTTAGGCCACCAATTGACCCTGCCGTCGGGCTACAGCCTGTCGTTTGGCGGTGCTTACGCCGAGCAGCAGCAGTCGTTCAAGGAACTGGCTACGATACTCTGCCTTGCTACATTGCTCGTTCTTACGGTGCTTATGTTCTTGCTTCGTGAATGGTGGCTGTCTATTGTGGTGCTCGCCATATCGCTGGCAGGCATTTGCGGTTGCCTCTTGGCGCTGTGGTTAACAGGCACTCCTCTCAATGTGAGCAGCTATACGGGCATCATAGTGATAGTGGGCATCTTGGCAGAAAACTCCATTTTCACCGTGTGGCAATACAAAATGAACCTCAGGCGCGGCGGCACTCCCGACGAGGCAGTAGACTATGCCATCGCCCTTCGCATTCGCCCGAAGCTCATGACGGCCATTGGCGCCGTGCTGGCGTTGATGCCGCTGGCTCTCGGATGGGGTGTTGGCGCACAGATGCAGCAACCGTTGGCCGTGGCGGTGATAGGTGGCTTTGTGGCGAGGCTGCCTCTGCTATTGGTGGTGTTGCCTGCGGCGATGCGGCTTATTTACCGCATAGGGCGGAAATGACGGCCATATCTTCAAATTTCCTTCAAAATTCGGCATTACTTTTGTGGCAATAATATAAATTTGCACGGACTAATCAAATAGCGATAACAATCATGTGGAAGTGTTATGCACTGCTTTCTGCGCTGTTTGCGGCATTGACGTCGGTCTTTGCCAAGATGGGTGTTAGGGGCATAAATTCGGATTTAGCCACGGCCATACGTACTTCCGTCGTGCTCATGCTGACCTGGGGCATCGTGTTGTTTGGGCCTCATCTGAGGGAGATAAGGTCGATACCGGGCCATGCGTGGATATTCCTTGTGGTCAGCGGACTGGCCACGGGGCTGTCGTGGCTGTTTTATTTCAAGGCCTTGCAGCTTGGCGACCTTTCCCGTGTGGTTCCGTTGGATAAGCTGAGCGTGGTCATCACCATGGCCATTGCCTTTATTTTCTTTAAAGAGCAGGTAAGTCTTAGGGTCGTTGTTGGCGGTTTGCTAATAGTTGGTGGTAGTATATTGATTTGCATTAAATGAAATTACTGATTATAGAAGACGAGCGGGAGCTGTCGGAAAACATCGTGACATACCTCAGTTCAGAAAACTATGTGTGCGAACAGGCGTTCACTTACGACACCGCAAAGATGAAGGTTAATCTTTATGATTACGATTGTGTGCTGCTCGACTTGATGTTGCGGGCGGCAACGGGCTTGACATTCTGCGCGACAAAAGGAAGAAACGCAATCCCGTGGGGGTGATAATAGTGTCTGCCAAAGACTCGCTCGACGACAAGGTAAAGGGGTTGGAGATTGGTGCCGACGACTATCTGGCTAAGCCTTTCCATCTGCCGGAGTTGTCGATGCGCATTTACGCCATCATCCGCAGGAAAGAGTTTGCGGCCAACAACATATTGCGCAGCAACGGCATCGAGATAAACCTGCCGGCCAAATCGGTCAGTGTGGGTGGCCGTCAGGTTGTGCTGACGCGCATGGAGTATGAGTTGTTGCTGTTCTTCATAGGCAACCGCAACAAGGTGGTGTCGAAAGCGTCTATGGCCGAGCATCTTAGCGGAGACATGGCAGACATGTTTGACAACCACGATTTCGTTTATACGCACATCAAGAACTTAAAGGCCAAACTGGCGGAGGCCGGGGTTAGAGACTGCGTTAAGAACATTTATGGAACCGGGTATAAATGTATTGAGATTTGACACTATGGAGCGTGTGAAGTGCCAGAGCCTTTCGCGGAAAATGCTCGTGCAGTTTGTGGCTTGCATTGCTGTGCTGCTGTTGCTTGCCACACCGCTGTTTTACCTGTTGACAAAGCACTATTATGCTGAAGACATGATAGACATCATAGAGGCGGTAAGGAGCGGTCAGCCCATTCCGGCGCTCGATTTGGAAGAGGACATCATGAAAGGCGTGATGATACAGTTTGCTGTCATAACATTTGTTCTGGTCGTGGCCATGGTGCTCACCGTGCGGTTCATATCGCGCAGGCTGTGGCAACCTTTCGACCGTACGCTGTGCCTTATCGAGGGGTTCAGGCTTGAAAACGGCAGGGTGCCCGACTTTCCAGAGAGCAATGTCACCGAGTTTGTACGCCTTGACAGCACATTGCGAACGCTGATGCACAACAGCCTGGCAAGCTACAACATGCAGAAGGAGTTTACAGAGAATGCCTCACACGAGTTGCAGACGCCGCTTGCTGTATTCCAAAGCAAGCTTGACTTGCTGCTCCAGTCGCCCGACCTCACCAAGCGGCAGGCCGTTCAGATTCAGGGGTTGTACGAAACTGCCAGCCGGCTGGCCCGGATGAACCGCAACCTGTTGCTGCTGGCAAAGATTGACAACCGCCAATACGAGCAGATGGAGGACATTGAGCTTAGCGGCTTCATAGGCGAAATGCTGCCCTCACTCGAGTTTTTGGCGGGCGACATTGCCATTTGCAAAGAGTTTGCGGGGGCGTTTTCGGTCAGGGCCAACCGCACTCTGCTGGAATGCCTTGTAAACAACCTTGTTGTCAACGCAGTGCGCCATAACCGCGATGGCGGCGAGATTTCAATTTCGGTAGGCGGCAACAGGCTCGTCGTGGCCAATACGTCTGACGACCCTCCGCTCGACGGCAGACTGGTTTTCAACCGTTTTTACAGGCCCGGCAACAAGCCCAAGGGCAATGGGCTCGGACTGGCCATAGTCAAGGCCGTTTGCGACTATCATGGCTGGACGGTGGAATATGCTTACAAAGATGGCCTCCACTGTTTCACGGTCGGCTTTTAGCAGTATGCTTGGGCTTTCCCGTTTGCGCCTGCATGCTGCGTTACGCCTGCCATGCCGTCATTGTGCGGCACTTCGACATGAGTGTGTCTGGCAGCGTTGCCGGCAGGGTTTGCGGCGCAGGCTGCCGTCGGCAGGCTGTCTGTTCAGCCCCGACAGCCATCAGATGCCCCAACACATGCGTCTCTGCTTCCGTGCATATTGGTTGCTGGCTTTGTCCAAGGCGCGGCGGGCGGCATAGGGACACCGCGGCGGGCAGGTTGCCGCAGGAAGGGCAGAAGCATTTTGTGACGATGGCAGATATATGGAAGCCAACATTCAGCAAGCTGCCCATTGGTTTAGGTTAAATGGCCTTTCTGGTCGGATATGGCTGTAGCGCATGGTCGTGCCGATACGATTGTTGTGGGCTGTTGTTGCGGGTGTTAAACGATACGGGCCGTTTTGCATTCCGAAAGCTGCCATATTGGAGAATGAAACGGGCCGTATGGACACGCAAAACGGCCCGTTTTGCAATGGCGTCGAAAAGCGGCCTTGGCGGCAGGCGGATGTAGGCACGGCTTGTGGGTGGCGCTGATGCACCGATATGTCAGAATTATAACCGTTTTAACAGCAAAACTTCAAATTTCCAACAAAGTCGGGCCGTAATTTTGCAACCGTAACATTAAATACAGATAATGATTATGGCATTGCAAGAGGAAATTGAATCACAAGTCAATTGGTTGTTTTGCCGTAGGAGCTTCCTGCCACTCGTGGCATTGCCGGCAGGCATAGCGGCTATGCTGTTTGTCATCCACAGTTCTGGAATCCTGTTCTCGTCAGCCGTCCACCATTGGCACGCCTACGAGTGCCTCTGCTTCGGCACAAGCCTGGCCGGACTGTTTGTGCGCGCCTACACCGTAGGCCACACACCCGTGGGCACTTCTGGCAGGAATACGGAAAGACAAGTGGCCGACGGGCTCAACACCATGGATGCATACTCGGTTGTGCGCCATCCGTTGTACTTGGGCAACTGCCTCATGTGGCTTGGCATAGCCATGCTTACGTGCAATGCCGCTTTCGTGGCAGTGTTTGCACTTTGTTATTGGCTCTACTACGAGCGCATCATGTTTGCTGAAGAGCAGTTTTTGCGCAGGAAATTCGGCGTTGCCTACTTGGATTGGGCCGGTCGGACACCGGCATTCCTGCCCGATTTCAGGCATTACCGTGCCTCGGGCATTGCCTTTTCATGGAAAAAAGTGGTCAAGAAAGAGAAAAACGGGGTCTTTGCCCTCTTCCTGCTGTTCACTCTTTTCGACATCATTGTATATTGGCAGGTAGCGTCAGTATCCCTGAACCGGCCTTTATACGTGGCAACGGCAATAAGCGGCATTGCCTATTTTGTATTGAAGAACGTCAAGTCACACACTAAGCTCCTTGATGAGCAGGGCAGGTAAAGATGAAAGCATTGTCTGTTTTGATATGTGGTTGCTGGTTGGCAGCACTGCCGGCCAACGCTTCAGGCGTGACAGGCACCGTTGTGGCGCACGATTCTGGCGAGGCTCTCGGCTATGCCGATGTGGTGTTGTATCGTTCGGCAGACAGTGTGCTTGTTGCAGGAACAGTCAGCGGCACCGACGGGCGCTTTGTGTTCACATCCGTGGCAGCGGGCAATTATTATGTAGAATGCCGTTTCATAGGCTATTCTGTCACCCGTTCGTCTGCATTCCGATTGGGCAGTCAAAATCCGGTAGACTTCGGCACGTTATATATGCATCCGTCTTCCGGCCACCTCGACGGAGTGGTTGTCGAAGGGAGACGGCCTGCCTACGTACAATATCTCGACAAGCGAGTGTTTAACGTGGGCACAGACCTCATGAGCAGTTCGGGCTTGGTGAGCGACCTTATGCGCAACATCCCGTCGGTCACGGTCGACGTTGACGGCAAGGTAAGCCTTCGCGGCAGCGAGAATGTCACCATATTGCTCGACGGCAAGCCTTCAACGCTGATGAGCTCACGCACGCGTGCCGATGTGCTGCGCCAGATGCCGGCGCCCGACATCGAGCGTATCGAGGTGATAACCAATCCGTCGGCGGCCTACAAACCCGACGGAGTAAACGGCATTATCAACATAGTGAGGAAGACACAGGGCAAGGCTGGGCTTAGTGGAGGCATCTCTGCCAATGTCGGGACTGGCGGCCGGAAGAACGCCACGGCGTCGGCCGGCTTTAAGACCGACAGGCTCAACCTGTTTGCGAGCTACGGCATACGTCGCGATTTGTATGAAACCGACATCCACGACAGGCGTATCAGGAATGGCAATGCCATCCCGTATGTAATGCAGCAGACGGCTGCCGTTGCGCATCCGTTGTCGAACATCGTCAGGGCCGGTGCTGATTGGAACATCACACGCAACGACCGGCTGCAGCTGAGCGGAGGCTTCAACAGCCGCGGTTTTGCCCGCCATGACAATATCTATACCACCGAGACGGATGCCAGCAACAATATTGGATACCAGGGCCGGCGTTGCCGCGATGACGACGAGAGCGTGAAGCAGTGGGAAGTGGCTACGGTCTATGCCCATACTTTCGGCCGCGGGCATAAGCTAACGGTTGACTACGGCTATTTTTCGCTTGAGGGCCTGGAAGACAACAGGTATTCCACCTTCTCGACCGACGGCAGCTCAAAAGACAACACGCAGATATGGCAGGCCTATTACCGCCATTTGTTGCGTGTGGGCTACCGGCGCAGGTTGGGAGGCAGGCTGAAACTGAGCCTGGGCTACGAGCTGGATGCGCTGCAGACCGACCTTTTTTATCATGCACAGAGTTTCGACGGCAGCGGCTTTGTTGCCGACCCAAACCGCACAAGCGACTTCACCAACCATGAGACGTGCCATTCGTTTTATGCCACCTTGAAATATGAGCAGGGCAGATGGGGCGTGTTGCTTGGGCTGAGGCCTGAACACATGCAGATAAAGTCGCAGTTGTTCACCCTCGACAGCATTGTCAACAATGCTTACTTCATGGTTTATCCAACGCTGCACACCTCTTATGCGATTGACGGGCACAACGAATTGCGGTTAAGTTACAGCCTGCGGGTAAACCGGCCTGAGGCCGACGACCTCAACCCTTTTCCCGAATACCAGAACCCTTTGACGCTCAAAGCCGGCAATCCGTATCTTGAGCCTGAAAAGGTTCACTCGTTGGAGGCTGCCTACCAATGGAAAAAGGGCGCCACAACCATTCTTGGTGCGGTCTATTATCGTTACGTCACGAACAAGCTCACAACGATAACGCGCTATGTTGACGGCAATGTGCTGATGACAACGAAAGAGAACATGGACAACAGTTCGGCTGCCGGGGCCGAAGTGATGGTTGGTTCGGAAATAGGCAAGTGGCTGACGCTCAATGTAAACGGCAATCTGTTCTACGACCGTATCGACGCCACGCGTCTGGGCTATGCCTCGCACAAGGGTGCCGTGGCTTGGAGTGCGTCGATGAACGCCGCACTCGTGCCTTTCGGAAATGCCTTGTTGCAACTCAACTCACGTGTGTTGTCGACTGCACTGACACCGCAGGGTAGGCGTGAAGGCTCATTTTCGATGGACATTGGCCTTAAGTATGAAATACCAAAGCTGAATATCTCGCTTAATGCCACACTTTCCGATGTGTTTGGAACAAGCCATACTACATATACCATCGACACACCCCAACTGCAGCAGCGCGTTGAGCAACGCAACGGTTCACGCGTGTTTTATTTCGGTGTGGCATGGAATTTTGAACCATTAAAGCACAAAGACAGATGACAGACAGCATGAAACGTTTGGTGATATGCAGCTTGACGGCGTTGGCTATGAATCCGGCAAAAGCCCAGGACGACAGCCTTGCCGACGCCGCGCGCGGCCGGTCGTTTTTCGAGCGGCAGGCCGCCTCGCGTGTGTTCAAGGTTACTTGTGTCGGCGTGCCGTTGGTAGCGGCCGGCCTCGTGGTAAAAAGCGAAGACGACCACTTCCGTAGTCTGCGTAACGATTACCTGCCAAGCTTCAACCGCCACGCCGATGACTATCTTCAATACCTGCCGGCTGCCGTGATGGTTGGCATGAAGCTTGGCGGTGCAGAAGGGCGAAGCTCGTGGGGGCGGATGCTTGCTTCCGATGCCTTTTCGGCTGTAATAATGGGCGGTGTCGTCTATTCGTTGAAGCAGTCGACCCGTGTGATGCGCCCAGACGGGGCAAACGACAACTCTTTCCCGTCGGGACACACTGCCACTGCTTTCATGACGGCCACCATGCTTACCAAAGAATATGGGCACATTTGCCCCTGGATAGGCATCGGGGCCTATTCCGTTGCCACTGCCACAGGGCTTATGCGCATGGCCAACAACAAGCATTGGCTGAGCGATGTGCTTACAGGGGCGGGCATCGGCATCCTTTCCACCGAGGCAGGTTACTATATTGCCGATCTCATTTTTAACGACAAGGGCATCCATTATTATGATATCTCAGACAATTACTCTGTGGATGATGCGCCGACATTTGTGGGCCTTTACCTCGGGTTGAACGCCATGCCAGGAAACTACAGCCTGCCCGGCAATTCATCATTGCAGTTTTCGTCTGGCAGCACGGCGGGCCTTGAGGGGGCGTATTTCTTCAATCCATATATAGGAGTGGGGGGCAGACTGGCTGTTTCCAACAATGCTGTAATTTACAACGGCCATGCTCTCGACGAAACTTTGGATATGTTTCTTGTCCATGCAGGTGCTTATTTTTCCTATCCAATCATGTCGCGGCTCTTGATTGGAAGCAAGGCTCTTGTCGGGATGAGCTTCTGCAACCAGATGAAGACATCTGAATATGCCATCGGAAAGAACTGTGGGGCAGGGCTTGGAATAGGGGTTTCGCTGACGTTCAGGGCAAGGTCAAATCTCGGCATACGTATGTTTGCCGACTACAACCTTTCTTTCAACCGGATATCGCCGGCTAAGTCGACAAGCCATTTGATTGTTATAGGAGGATCAGTTAATGTAATTTTTTGAACACTTTGGCGGCAGTGAGTGTTCTGACTGTATCATACTGGCACACAAATACTTTGATTTTATTGTAAAAATAAGTCGAAATTATACTTGATGATGAAATAAATTGTGTATATTTGCACTAACTATTAAAATATTATTTAATTCATCATTAAGTGTAGGTGATGAGAAAATTTTTACTCAAGAGCCTGTTGACGGCCACCATTTTGGCCACAATGGGCACCTCCTGTACGGAGGATGTTTCATTCGAGGGCGGGTTGCAGCCCGAGCCCAACAGTACGCTAACTATCCGTACCCGTGTAGATGATGGCATCAAGGGTGCTGACGGCGAAGCAAGTAAGGTAAGTTATCCTGTTTACGTCTACGTGTTTGACAGTAGCGGGAAATGTAGCAAACGTGTTCAGGTTGCTGAGGAGGCGGCGTCGCTTTCCATCGATTTGATTGAAGGCAAGTACAGTGTATTTGCCATTGCGGGCGCTGATGCCGGAAATTACAGCCTGCCTTCCGAAGCCGAAGCGCGCCCGGAGTCGGTTGTTAGCCTGACTGGAGAGTCACACGGCGACCTGATGTCGGCAAGCAGTACGGTCAGCCTGGTCGAAGGAGGCGAGAATACGCTGACGCTGACAATGCAGCGCAAGGTGATGAAAATAGAGAGCATAGTAATAAATAATGTGCCTTCCACGGCCACGGGCGTCTCTGTAACAATCGCTCCGCTGTATTCCTCGGTGTGCATCAACGGCACTTATTCGGACAATGGGGCCAGCGAAGTGTTGCCATTGGCCAAAGACGGCAGTACGAAGACGTGGAAGACATCTGCCGGCAGGTATGTCTTGCCACCGTCGGCCGAGAACGCCACCATTTCCGTAAACATCACAGGGAAAGACGGAAAGGTCAAGAGCTATTCTTATACAAGCAGCCAAGAGCTTGTCGCAAATTACAAAATCAACATTGTCGGCACATATACCGAACGCTTGGGAGTCTCGTTGGCTGGTACGATTGTGGGCGCCACGTGGAGTGGGGAGCGCGAGATAAAGTTCGACTTTGACGAACGCGGCAGCACAGGCACTGTCGTTCCGGAAGACCCCGTTGACGATTCTGATGAGAAAGAACCCGATGTCCCGATTGTCCCGACGGGGGCGCCGGAGAAAGGAACGATATATAAAGACAAATATTATGTGTTAGACTCAAAGACGTCGGGCGGCACAACCACGGTTACATTGGTTTCAACAGATGAAGTGGACGGGCTTAACGTTAAGCAAATAGCGCAGGAGGCAGCTGAAGAATTGGTTAATGCGGCCATTGCAAAGATGACTGAAGGTTATGACATATCTGGCTGGCGGATACCGACAAAAGATGAAATGGATGTCATCTATGCTGAATTTGGCACGATAAACAAGGTGCTGTTAAAGGGGAAGTTTGAGTTGTTTGGCACTGGGGAAAACTATTTTGTCAAAGACAATGGCAAGCTTGTGTGTTACGTATTTTCCAGTTCTGGATACACTTCGCCCACCATTGATGGCTCAACTCTGCTTCGGGCCGTAACCACGGTGACATTTAAATGATATAACGAGGCTTGTGGCTTACTGTCACATGATGTGGCCTTATTTACAATGTTGTGCCAACCTGCATGCAAATTCATCGGCATGCAATTTCGGTACGGTTCGAATTTCCCGTGTAGCGCTGCAATAATGTAGTGCTGCACGGGACTTTTTGTGTTTTGTTTCTTGCCTGACGCGGTTGTTTTTTCGACGATGTCTGCCGGCAGTCCATTGCGTACTTCAGGCCACTAACATATAAACAGGGCCTCGTTTGGGCTGGTGTTGCAGGTCGGACACCAACATGTTGGCAGGCCCCACATCCTTTATTCAACATTGTTCCCGGAATTGTCATGCCGCGGTGTTTACCGTTTGCCAGTGGCATGCGTGCAACTAAAAATGACAGGAGTGTGAGTGCAATGAACCCAAATATTTGCCAATATCAGAAAAAAATAGTAATTTTGCTGCCTGAACATTTTAATTCCAATAAAAACAGAAAGCAAATGAAAGCATTCGTTTTCCCCGGTCAGGGGGCGCAGTTTGTTGGCATGGGCAAAGACCTTTATGACAACAATCCATTAGCAAAAGAGCTTTTTGAGAAAGCAGACGAGATTCTTGGCTACAGAATCACAGACATTATGTTTGCTGGTACAGACGAAGAACTGAAGCAGACAAAGGTTACTCAGCCTGCAGTATTCCTTCATAGCGTCATCTCTGCGCTTTGCATGGGTGACGACTTCAGCCCGGCTATGGTGGCCGGCCATTCACTTGGTGAGTTCTCAGCACTTGTTGCAGCCGGCGCTCTCAGCTTCGAGGATGGCCTGAAGTTGGTTTATGCCCGTGCAATGGCTATGCAGAAAGCCTGCGACATGGCTCCTTCGACTATGGCAGCCATCGTTGGCCTGCCCGATGAAAAGGTTGAAGAGGTGTGTGCATCCATAAATAAGCCTGGGCATGTTGTCGTTCCTGCCAATTACAACTGTCCAGGTCAGCTTGTCATTTCTGGCAACGTTGAGGCCATCAACGAGGCTTGCGAGCAGCTTAAGGCAGCCGGAGCAAAGCGTGCTTTGCCCTTGAAGGTTGGTGGTGCGTTCCATTCTCCGCTGATGCAGCCGGCAAAGGATGAGTTGCAGGCAGCTATCGAAGCCACAGATTTCGCAGCTCCAAAGTGCCCCGTTTACCAGAATGTGGATGGAAAGCCCCACACAGACCCGGCCGAAATCAAGGCAAACCTGATAGCACAGCTTACCAGCAGCGTAAGATGGACGGCTTGTGTGCAGAACATGATAGCCGACGGAGCCGACGATTTCACCGAGTGTGGCCCCGGCAAAGCCCTGCAAGGCATGATTGGGCGCATCGACAAGAACGTGGCAGCCCACGGCATTGCCTGATTACCATTGGTTTTGGCCGACGCCTGTTGAAAGGTGTCGGCCATCTTTTTCAGACATTATCGCCTATGAGTAAGAAAGTTATCATTTACCAAGTCTTTACCCGTCTGTTCGGCAATGGCGCCAGTTGTCCGCGCAAGAACGGCACAATTGATGAAAACGGTTGTGGCAAATTCAACGCCATCGGTGCTATGGAGCTTTCCGCCATGCATGAGATGGGCATAAGTCATGTGTGGTATACAGGAGTGATTCACCATGCCACGCAGACCGATTACACCCGGTATGGACTGCCGGCAAACCATCCAGCGGTTGTGAAAGGCAAGGCAGGGTCGCCATACGCCATCACCGATTATTACGATGTCGACCCCGACTTGGCCGAAAGCGTGCCCGACCGCATGGCCGAGTTTGAGGCGTTGGTACGCCGTACACACGATGCCGGGCTCAAAGTCATCATCGATTTTGTGCCAAACCACGTGGCCCGCCAATACCATTCGGTCTGCAAGCCGGCCGGGGTGGCTGATTTGGGTGAAGGCGACGATAGCTCTCTTGGCTTTACTCCTAAGAACAACTTCTACTATTGTCCCGGTTGCAAGTTCTCACCACAGTTCAGCCTCGACGCCGAAGGGTTCGGCCCATACGTAGAGATGCCGGCCAAGGCTACCGGCAACGACCACTTTGACCCGTCGCCCGGAGTGAACGACTGGTATGAGACGGTGAAACTGAATTACGGAGTCGACTATTACGCCGGCCGTGTGGCCCATTTCGATCCTGTACCAGACACATGGCACAAGATGCTGGCAATACTTCTGTATTGGGCGGCCAAAGGAATCGACGGTTTCCGCTGCGACATGGCAGAGATGGTTCCGGCCGGTTTCTGGCATTGGGCGACAAGCCGAGTAAAGCAACAGCATCCCGGAATCGTGTTCATCGGCGAGGTTTACAATCCTGCCGAATACCGCAACTACATCTCGTCCGGCTTCGATTACCTGTATGACAAGGTGGGCATGTACGACACTCTGCGCGGCGTTACGTGCGGATATATGCCCGCATCGTCGATAACAGGGGCTTGGCAGGCCGTCGACGACATCAATGGTCACATGCTGTATTTCCTTGAAAACCATGACGAACAACGCATAGCCAGCGACTATTTCGCCGGAGACGGATGGCGCGGTGTGCCGGCCCTTGTGGTTAGTGCGCTGATGCGCCGCAGTCCGTTCATGCTCTATGCCGGCCAGGAATACGGAGAGCGGGGTATGGACGAAGAAGGGTTCAGCGGGCGCGACGGCCGTACCACCATCTTCGACTATTGGAGTGTCGGGTCTTTGAGCCGTGCGAGCAATGGCACCCTGACCGACAACGAAAAGCAGCTCGCCGCATTTTACGCAAAGGTGTTGGGGATGGCATCGACCGAGAAGGCTGTGACAGAAGGTGAGTTTTTCGATTTGATGTACGTGAATGGGCATTCCGGCCATTTCAATCCCGACAGGCAGTACGCCTTTTTGCGCAAGTCGGCAAACCAGTTGCTGCTTGTTGTTGCCAATTTCAGCGATACAGCAGTAGAGGCAGGCGTGACAATACCTGCCCATGCGTTTGACTTCCTTGGCTTTGGCGAGAAGCGTTGCATGGCCACCGACCTGCTCACCGGCCGCCGGATGTCTGTCTCGCTCGTTCGCGACGGCATCGTGACAATGCCAGTAGGGGCGTGGGGTGCTTGCGTGTTGAAGCTAAACACGTCTGCGCACAAATGATTTTGCATAATATATTTCATGCAATTATTGTTATGTTCGCATAATTTTGAGTACCTTTGCATACGGTAATGCCACCCCAATGCAATGTCGTTGGTGCATTGCTTAGTGTGTGGCACATCTGTAACAAACACAGAAAGCAGTGTCTCGGTCTGCCGCTGGCACTTCGGTGCGAGAGGAAAGTCCGGGCAGCGCAGGGCGCTCCACTTCTGAAAGTAGAAGCTATTGGTGACAGTAGGATACGGCAGAAGAAAACAACCGCCAGCCATCGTCAGGCTGGTAAGGGTGAGAAGGTGGTGTAAGAGACCACCAGCCACCGGGTGATCGGTGGGCTGTGTCGTCTGGAGGCTGCAAGTTCATGTAAACCATCGGCTGAGGGTTGCCCGCCCGATATTTCCCGATGGAGGGTAGAATGCTTGACTTGTGTGGTGACGCACAAGCTAGATAAATGGCAGGCGCCACCGCCATGGAAGTGGCGGTGGAACAGAACCCGGCTTACAGGGGCACTGCTTTCTTTCTATACGAAGTTATTGTCAGGTGAAGGATAAGGTTGCGCGCATAGTCAGGTTCATGCAAGTGGGCATCTGGCGAGTGTCGAGAGACGACACGTCTCCGTTGCGTTTCCTCTTGCTGGAGGTGTTGAAGAAGCTTATGCTGGCCATACGTTTCTTCACTACAAAGCGTGTGGTCAACGAGGCGGCAGCCCTGACATATTCCACATTGCTGGCCATCGTTCCCATATTGGCTGTTGTCTTTGCCATAGCCCGTGGCTTTGGATACAACAAGTATATCGAGATGTGGTTCCGTGATGCGTTCCAGTCGCAGCCGCAGGCCGCCGACATAATAATCGGTTTCGTCAACAGCTACCTCGTACACACCAAGAGCGGCGTGTTCCTGGGCATCGGACTCGTATTCATGCTTTACACGGTATTGATGCTTATCAACAACGTTGAGATGACGTTCAACGAGATATGGCAGGTGAAAAAGCAGCGCAGCATCTTCCGTACGTTCACCGATTACCTGGCCATGCTGTTGCTTTTCCCCATACTTATAGTCGTCACGTCGGGTCTGTCCATATTCATGGCCACGGTTGTCGACCATCTGCCCGACGTCACACTGCTCGATCCCGTCAAGCGTTTCCTCATCGATTTGCTGCCCTACGGGCTCATGTCGGCCATGTTCATAGGTCTTTATGTGTTCATGCCCAACACCCATGTCAAGGTGCGCAACGTCATTGTGCCGGGCATATTGGCCGGCGTTGCCATGCAATGGCTGCAGCTGTTCTATATCAATTCGCAGATATGGGTTTCGAGCTACAATGCAATATACGGTTCGTTTGCAGCCTTGCCGCTCTTCATGCTGTGGGTTCAGATTTCGTGGATAATATGTCTTTTCGGGGCGGAGCTGTGTTACACAAACCAAAATCTGGAGTATTATGATTACAATACCAACACGGCCGACATCAGCCACAGATACCGCATATTGCTCTGCGCTATGATAATGAGCTGCATCTGCAAGCGTTTTGACAAAGGCGGCAAGCCATACAATGCTTTCGAGTTGCGCGAAGAGACCAACATACCCATACGCATTGTAAACGATTTGCTGTACAAGCTGATAGAGGCCCACCTGGTGATAGGCATCTCGTCGGACGAGAAAGGCGAGCAGACACGCTACATGCCGGCGATGAACATAGAGAAATTGAGCCTGGGCGTGATGATTGACAGCCTGGAAGCCCAGGGCAAATGGAAAATAGACCTTGCCATAGGTAAGCATTACGGCAAGCTCTGGGGCAAGGCAATGGAGATGCGCCGCAAGTATTTACACGAATCGCGGGCCATCCTTCTCAAAGACTTATGACGCTATTCATTATTAAAACTATAAGAATATGATTATTGATTTCAGCAAGATTCAGGAGGAGGCGCTCTTCAATTTCAAGGGCGGCGAGGGTGAATTGGATACCCGCAATTTCATAGATTCCAAGAACAAGGTAATGATGAGCCGCCTTAAGCCGGGTGCATCGAGCGGTTACCATACTCATGAGCAGAACAGCGAGATTGTCTATATCATAAGCGGCAAGGGCCATTTCCGCTATGATGACGGTGTTGAGTCATTCGGCCCGGGCAGTGTGCATTATTGCCCTATGGGGCATTCGCATGCCATGTTCAACGATGGCGACGCCGACGTGGTGTATTTTGCCATAGTGCCCGAGCATCATTGACAGCGTAATCTTGCCTCGACATTGGGCTGTGGCTTCACCGAAATGGTGGTGCCGGCTGTCGGAACATGGCCAAGCCATGGTGCGGCTTTTGTGCTTGCACCGTGGCTTGGCTTTGCGTTTTTATCCCAAGCATGTTGTTATGGCCCGGCTATTTCGGTCTGTGGCGGGGCCGGTTGGCCCAAGCCGTTGTCCAAGGCATGGCTGTAGATGCCAAGGCAAAGCCTCACGCAAGTTGGTGGCACGGGTATGGAAACGCTTTGAAATCACATTGAAAATAATGTCGTTACAGGCATTTGTCGTCTGGTTACCGATAGGGTGGTGCCAAACAAAGGCATTGCCTGGATGTGGGGTCGCGGCAATTTGCCGTCGGCGACAGCATCCTGGCAGGTCTAGGTAGCGTTGTAATGCAGTATTGGAATGTCGAAGTCATAATGTAGCTGCCCCAAGTAGGTAGTGGCGGTTAAAGCCGTTTCAAGCCTCCAAACAATGCAAGGCCTCCTTGTGGCCGACGTAGCCCGGTGCCCTCGCAATGTCCGTCATTGTCGCGGGGTTGCGTTTATAGACAGTTGTGTGCATCTGCTCTTTCGCTTGTGGGTCTTTGTTTGTGTTGTGATATTTCCGCTTATCATCTTCCAACTGCATTGTGCGGCAATGGCCAGAGTGTCAGACGGTTGCGTACTACCCCCGTTCCGGCTTGCAGCAAAGGCCGTATCGTGCGGCCAGACTGGTCGTTTTGGAATGCCAAACGGGCCGAGTCGTGGCGCCGAATGGCAGTAAGGGCGGCACGGTATGCTCGCAAGTAAAGATATTTCAGCATGGTGCTGCCGGTAGGTTTGCCCTGGGCAAAAGCGCAACCTCAAACAATCCATCGGCCGACAGACGTTTTGGCAGCCATACGTATCATCCACCCAATGAGCCGCCAACAGTTAATCCCCCGCCGCCATACAGCCTAAAGGGGCCTTATGGGGGCGGGGGATTGCCGCATGGTGATAAGAAATGCAGTGTGCCTTTGGTTCTGTCGGGGTGTCACTCAGACATGAGGAAGCTCTTGAATCCGCAGAAGTCTTTGCCCAACTGCACACTTTGCTTTTCGCCCTTCATAAATTCAGCCAGTCTGGCCGGGATGCCTATCTTTTGGCCAATGGCATTTTCAACCGTCTCTTTGAATTTTGCCGGGTGGGCAGTCTCCAGGAACACCCCGTTCTCATCGTCGGCCAGACCCTCGCTGAGGGCTCTGAATGCGCATGCCCCGTGCGGGTCGAGAACGTAACCGAATGAGTCGTGGCAAGCCTTCATGGTCTCGCGTATGCTGTCGTCCGAATAGGTGGCCCCGCTGATGACAGCCTTTATGGCTGCGTGGTCGTGGCCATACAGTTCCAGTATGCGTGCAAAGTTGCTTGGGTCGCCCACGTCCATGGCATTGGCAATGGTCTGAATGCTTGGCTTGGGGGCGTAGTTGCCAGTCTGCAGATATTGGTAGAACACGTCGTTGGCGTTGTTGGCGGCAATGAACCGCTTGATGGGCAATCCCATTTCCCGTGCAAACAGCCCGGCCGTGATGTTGCCGAAGTTGCCGCTTGGCACGCATACCACAAGGTTGTCGGCCTTTCCGAGTTCCTTCATCCGCGCATAGGCGTTGAAGTAGTAGAACGCCTGCGGCAGAAACCGCGCCACGTTTATTGAGTTGGCAGATGTCAGTTTCATGTGCCTGTTGAGCTCCGTGTCCATGAAAGCGCTTTTCACCAGCGCCTGACAGTCGTCGAAAACGCCGTCTACCTCGATGGCCGTAATGTTGTGGCCAAGGGTGGTAAACTGGCTTTCCTGAATCTTGCTGACCTTGCCTTTGGGGTAAAGCACATAGACATGTATGCCCTCAACGCCCAGGAAACCGTTGGCTACGGCCGAACCGGTGTCTCCGCTCGTGGCTACAAGCACGTTGACCGTTTCGCCGTTGTCGGCCTTTGAGAAATGGCGCAGCAGGCGGGCCATGAACCGTGCGCCCACGTCCTTGAAGGCCAGGGTTGGCCCGTGGAACAGTTCGAGGCTGTAGATGCTGTCCGTCACCGGCACTACGGGGCAGTCGAACGCAAGCGTGTCTCTTACTATCCGGTGCAGTTCGCCCTGTTCAATGTCGTCGCCGAAGAATGCGTCGGCCACGGTGCAGGCAATGTCGGCAAACGTCATCTGTGCCATGTTGGTGAAAAACTCTTCGGGCAACGGCACTATGCGCTCGGGCATATACAGTCCGCGGTCGCCGGCCAGTCCGTTGACTACAGCTTCAGCGAGCGAAGCCGTGGGTGCCTTATGGTTTGTGCTGTAATATCTCATTTGTTTGTCGGTTTTATCTTTGTGTTCAGTTGCTTGTTCTGTCGGTGCCGTCGTGGCGGTTTGCACGTCAGGGCTTACTCAATGGCCATGAACGTTTTCATGAACTCGTCGAGGCGCAGCAGTCCGTAGGCCCCGTTTACACAGCTCAGTTCGCTGTATGTTTCCACGGTGTCGGGGCTTATTCCGTGGTGGTAGATGATGAACGGCACCGGTTCGTCTACATGAGTGCGAATTTCTACCGGGGTGGGGTGGTCGGGCAGTATGGCCATGCACACCGGCTCTTGCCATGCCTTCGTCTCGTTGTATATGGGTTCCACGATGCGGTGGTCAAGGTATTCTATCGTCTTCAGTTTCAGTTCGAGGTCGCCGTCGTGGCCTGCTTCGTCGCTGGCTTCGAGGTGAAGGAAAACGAAATCGTCGGTCTTCAGGGCGTCGATGGCAGCACGGGCTTTGCCTTCATAGTTGGTGTTGGCAAGCCCCGTTGCACCGTCAACGCAGATGTTTCGCAGCCCGGCATAGTGGCCTATGCCCCTTATCAGGTCGACAGCCGATATGACAGAGCCTTTGCCCACGTTTGGAAACATTTCGCAAAGAGGTTTCATCGAAGGCCTGTATCCGGGGCTCCACGGCCATATAGAGTTGGCCCTGTCGGCCCTGCCCTTGTTGAAAGGATGGCTTTCGAGCAGTTCTTGCGATTCCAATATCAGCTTGTTTATCAGTTCGGCGGTTGCCTTGGCCGTCAGCCGGCCGTCAGCGGCGGCCGCAGCGGCCGCAGCGTCAGCCCCGTCGGTGTCGTAGCCCTTTTCCGGCCTCACCATCAATTGGCGCCACTGCTCGTCGGGATGGTCGTGAGGCGGTGCGCATTCTATGTGCTTGTTGCCACCGCGGATGATGAGCAAGTGGCGGTATTGTGTGCCGGTGATAAACTTTATGCGGTCGTTGCCCAGTCGGCTGTCGAGATATTTTATCAGCGTGTCGCCTTGCTCGGTGGTCAGATGGCCCCCGTGGTGGTTTTTTATGCGTCCGTCGGCAAGCGTGATGATGTTGCATCTCATGGCCATGTCGCCGGGTTGCATTTCATACCCAATGCTTGCGGCTTCGAGTGGGCCGCGCCCCTCGTACACCTTGTTAAGGTCGTAGCCCAGTATGGCTGAGTTTGCCACTTCGCTGCCCGGCGCAAACCCTGTGGGTATTGTCATCAGTCTGCCGGTGCGCCCCTTTCTTGCGAGCATGTCCATATACGGCGTGTCGACGTATTGCAACGGCGTTTGGCCGCCCAGCCTTTCAACCGGGTGGTCGGCCATACCGTCTCCAAGTATTATGATATGCTTCATTTCTTTGTCCTGTTTGTTTTTGTTGTGTTGTCGGTTGGTTTTTGTTTGTCAGATGTTTGCTATCGACATGATGTTGGCAAACACTCCGGCAGCGGTAACCCCGGCGCCGGCACCGTAGCCTTGGATGAGCATGGGGTATTCTCGGTAGCGCTCGGTTGTGAGCATTATTATGTTGTTCGAGCCTTCGAGGTTGTAGAACGGATGGTCGCTGCCCACAGTCTCCAGCGACACGCTTGTGCGTCCGCGGTCCATCTTGGCCACAAACCGCCATCGCTTGTTGTCGGTCTCGATGGCCTTGCGCCTGCTTTCAAACCCGGCGTCGAGCGAAGGCAGGTTGCGCCAGAAGTCGTCTATGCTGCCTTTGAAAAACTCGTCGGGCACGAACAGATGCTTCTCAACGTCTTCCTGCTCAACCTTGTAGCCTGCCTCGCGGGCCAGGATGACGAGCTTTCGAACCACGTCCTTGCCGCTGAGGTCTATGCGCGGGTCGGGCTCGCTGTAGCCCTGTTCCTTGGCCCTGCGCACGGTTTCTGAAAACGGAACGTCGGCAGATATCTCGTTGAATATGAAGTTGAGCGTTCCGCTCAGCACTGCTTCAATCTTCAGTATTTTGTCGCCCGACGACCGCAGGTCGTTTATTGTGCCAATGATGGGCAGTCCGGCGCCTACATTTGTTTCAAAGAGAAACTTCACCCCACGCCTCAAGGCCGTTTCTTTCAGCCTCAAGTAACTGTCATAGTCGCTCGACGCTGCCACTTTGTTGGCTGCCACCACCGACACGTTGTGCTCGAGAAGCGCCTGGTAAAGCCCGGCCACCTCGCCGCTGGCAGTGCAGTCTACAAATACGCTGTTGAATATGTTCATGCCGATGATGCCATTGCGCAGGTGGTCGACATTGCTCGGCTCTGCTTTCTCGAGTTGCTCGCGGTAAGAAGAGAGGTCTATGCCGTCGCGCGAGAACATTGCCCTCTTGCTGTTGGATATTCCAACGACATTGAGCTTCAGCCTCCGCGTGCGTTTCAGTTCTTCGTATTGAGAGCGAATCTGCTCGATGAGGTTGCCGCCCACAGTGCCTATGCCGCAGATGAACAAGTTCAGCACATTGTATTCGCTGAGGAAGAAAGAGTCGTGGATGACATTGAGCGACTTGCGGAGGAAGCGCGAGTCGACCACGAAAGAGATGTTGGTCTCCGACGCGCCCTGGGCGCAGGCAATGACACTGATGCCGCTCCGGCCCAGTGTGCCGAACAACTTGCCGGCTATGCCTGGCGTGTGCTTCATGTTTTCACCCACGATGGCAATTGTTGCAAGGCCGCTTTCGGCATGCATTGGGAACATGGCTCCGGTCTGTATCTCTTTGGCGAACTCCCTGTTGAGCACGTTTACGGCTTCGTCGGCGTCTTCGTCACGCACACCGATTGACGTAGAGTTTTCCGAAGAGGCCTGTGAGACCATGAATACTGATATCCCGTTGTCGGCCAGGGCTGTGAATATGCGCCTGTTGACGCCGATCACTCCAACCATCGACAGGCCGGTTACGGTGATCAGCGTGGTGCCGTTGATGCTTGATATGCCCTTGATTGGCTTTTTGTCGTTGTCGACGGTGGCCTTGATGACAGTGCCCTGCGCATCGGGATTGAACGTGTTCTTGACCATTATCGGTATGTTTTTCACGCATACCGGGTATATCGTAGGCGGGTAGATTACTTTCGCGCCGAAGTTGCACAGCTCCATAGCCTCGATGTAACTCAGCTCATTGATGGTGTAGGCGGTGTGTATCACCCTGGGGTCAGCGGTCATGAACCCGTCGACATCGGTCCATATCTCAAGCACTTCGGCATTAAGGGAGGCGGCAATGATGGCTGCCGTGTAGTCGCTTCCGCCGCGGCCGAGGTTGGTTGTCTCGCCCGAGCATTCGTCGGAACTGATGAATCCAGGCACCAGCGAGACCTTCGGAATTTCGGCAAAGGTCTCTCGCACCAGCCTTTGGGTGAGCTCGCTGTCGAGCACATGCTTGCCGTGCTTCTGCGTGGTCTTTATGAATTCGCGGGAGTCATACCATCTGGAGCCGTCAATGAGCGTGGCCACTATTTGTGAACTGAGGCGCTCGCCATAGCTGACAATGGCCGCCTTGGTCTTTTCGCTGAGGTCACGTATGAGGTAAACGCCATAATATATTGAACGAAGTTGCTCAAGAAGGCCGTCTATGATGGCGAGCAGACGGTCGTGCTTATCCTTGTCTGCAATGATGGCGTCTATCATGTTGTGGTGGCGTTGCGCCATGGCTTCAATCTCGTCTACGTAACCCTCGTTGCCGTTGACAGCCATCTTCGAGGTTTCTATCAGCTTGTCGGTGATGCCGCCAAGCGCACTTACCACTACTATCACGTCGTCGTTCTCAGCTTCGACAATGCGTTTCAGGCTGAGTATGCTTTCTTCGGAACCTACGGATGTTCCGCCGAATTTCATTACTTTCATCTTCTTGTTGCTTGTTTTTGTTCTGTAATCTCCCTCAGCAAACGGGACTCTGTTTTCTCCTTTTATAATAATCTGTGCAAAATTAGCAATAATTGTTGTTATAAACAACTTTTTGATGATAAAATGGAACCCTGCAGGCCATATTTTGTTTTTGCTGTATTGCGGTTTGATGGCATTGGCACCGCATGCCATAGTTACTGCATGGCAATGTTGTGTAGGTGATAATGCACATCCGTTTTGATAAAAAGAACCGTTTT
The DNA here is from genome assembly GCF_023336985.1 of Marseilla massiliensis. Lineage (NCBI taxonomy): Bacteria > Pseudomonadati > Bacteroidota > Bacteroidia > Bacteroidales > Prevotellaceae > Marseilla > Marseilla massiliensis. The sequence goes on from NZ_JAMBLP010000026.1 coordinate 26,701, forward strand.
CTTTTGTGTTCTCCGCTAAAAGAGTTATCTTTGCAATCACATATTTCAGAGCAAATTCATTATGAAGAATATACTTAAAGCGTTACCCGCACTATTGTTCCTGTTATGTTCGTCGGTCGTCTCGGCAGCCACCAAGCCCATAGTCTTGGACTTATGGCCGAATGGTGCCCCGGAGAAAAGCTCGGATTTGAAGGATACGGCCAGGGTATATGTGTATCTGCCGGATGTGAAGCATGTCACGGGGCGCGCTGTGGTGATATGTCCCGGTGGCGGTTACGCCATGTTGGCAATGGAGCATGAGGGCACAGACTGGGCCGAGTTCTTTACCAGTCAGGGCATCGCAGCCATAGTGTTGAAATACCGCATGCCTCACGGCAACCGCAAAGTGCCGGTAAGCGATGCGATGGAAGCGATGCGCTTGGTGAGGCGCAATGCCAAAGAGTGGCGCATAGATGTTGACCAGGTGGGCATCATGGGCTCGTCGGCCGGCGGGCACCTGGCATCTGTGGTGGCCACCATGGGCAAGGGCAACACTGCTCCTAATTTCCAGATACTGTTTTATCCGGTGATTACGATGAACCCGGGGTTCACCCATATCGGTTCGCATGACAATTTCCTTGGAAAGGATGCGCGAAAGAAAACAGAGCAGGAGTACAGCACAGACAGGCAAGTGAGCAGGGTGACGCCAAGGGCGTACATACTGTTGAGCGATGACGACCACACCGTTTTGCCTGCCAATGGCGTCAATTACTATCTCGCCTGTTATCGTCACGACGTTCCGGCGTCGCTCCATGTCTATCCCACCGGTGGGCATGGTTGGGGCATGAAGCAGAGTTTCCCTTATCACATAGAGATGCTGCTTGACTTTAAGGCATGGCTGAACAGCTTCTGACGGTTTTTATGGTCAAGGCTACATGTGTCAAGTCATGGATAGAATGCATTGGATTGGCATTCTTTCCATGATTTGTCGTTAATGCGGTTTCTGTGGCTGGTGATTGATGTGGGCCCAGAGTAATGCGTCCGATAGAGTTTCTTGATTATGCTGTTGTCTGTGCGATACACCGGGCGCTATGTTGTGGATAGGCAAGACTTGGTTGGAATCGCAGGCGGAAAACGTGGCTTTAAGGTGCTAATCTTGGCATACATCACATTTATATTGGCTGCTTAACGTCGTTAGTACGCTATTTGTTTCGTCTGGGTTTTGTCGTTTGCAATAATTTGTCTACATTTGCAATGTGTTTCAATCAATTGCCTTTCGGTCGCGGTGGTTTTTGTTTGCATTACGGTTTTGTGTGCAGTTACCCGCTTCAAATGGCAATTGAGAGCAGAGTTATAAAACGAAAGTCAGGATGATCAACGAATATCAGGTTAGGGTACTGCCTCATGTGGCAGCCGGCGAAGAGTCCATTTGCAGGTATCTGGCAAGTGAGCATGGTTTTGACGTGCGTACGGTTAAGGCCGTCAGAGTGCTTCGCAAGAGCATAGATGCACGCCAGCGGACTATATATGTGAATCTTAAAGTGCGTGTTTACATCAATGAAGAACCGTCAGACTTGCCTTATGTCCCGGTAGAATATCCCGATGTCTCAGGTTCAAGGCAGGTTGTTGTGGTCGGTGAGGGCCCTGCGGGGTTGTTTGCTGCGCTTAAGCTAATAGAACTGGGACTGCGTCCGGTGGTCGTAGAGCGTGGCAAGGATGTCAGGGAGCGCAAGAAAGATCTTGCCGACATATCACGTACGCAGAAGGTTAATGGCGAGAGCAATTATTGTTTTGGCGAGGGTGGAGCCGGTGCTTACTCAGACGGCAAGCTGTACACACGGAGCAAGAAGCGCGGTAATGTGGATAAGATACTTGGCGTTTTTTGCCAGCATGGTGCCTCAACGGCAATAATGGCAGACGCCCATCCGCACATAGGTACCGACCGTCTGCCGGGAGTTATTGAGCGAATGCGCCAGACGATAATATCGTCCGGCGGTGAGGTGCGCCACCAGACACGCATGGACAGGTTGCTGATTTCACATGAAGGTCATGTGGAAGGAATCGACGCAACCGACTTGCGCACGGGTGCCGGCCTTACATTACACGGCCCTGTGATATTGGCAACAGGCCATTCGGCCAGGGATGTTTACCGATATCTTGCCGAGGCGAAGGTTGAAATAGAGCCCAAGGGCATTGCGGTTGGCGTCAGGCTCGAGCATCCATCGGAATTAATAGACAGAATACAATACCATAATCCGGCAGGGCGTGGCAAATATTTGCCGGCTGCAGAATATTCGTTTGTCACTCAATCAGGCGGCCGAGGGGTTTATTCGTTTTGCATGTGCCCCGGCGGCTTTGTGATACCTGCCGCCACATCTGATGGGCAGATTGTTGTAAATGGCATGAGCCCGAGCAATAGAGGGGGTAAATGGTCGAACAGTGGCATGGTTGTCGAAACGCGAGTCGAGGACGTCGAAGGTGACGATCCTCTGAAAATGATGCACTGGCAGGAAAGGCTCGAACATGATTGTTGGATCCAAGGCAATATGCGGCAGACCGCGCCGGCGCAGCGCATGGTCGACTTTGTCAACGGAAAGCTCAGCTATGATTTGCCGCGCAGTTCGTATTCTCCCGGCTTGATATCCTCGCCGCTTCATTTCTGGCTTCCAGCCCAGGTGGCAGACCGATTGCGCGAAGGGTTCAAGGAGTTCGGGCGCATGAGCCGCGGCTTCTTGACCAACGATGCAGTCATGATTGCTATAGAGACACGCACGTCGGCCCCGGTGCGCATAGTGCGCGATCCGGCGTCGCTCATGCACGTCGGTGTGGCCGGGCTTTTCCCCTGTGGCGAGGGCGCCGGATACGCCGGAGGAATTGTGTCGGCCGCCATTGATGGCGAGAGGTGTGCAGAGATGTGCCATGAATATTTGGCGGCGAGATGACGTCTTCGGTCGTTTCTTCTGTCTGCAGCACATTAGAATAATAAGAAACAAGCAAAGAAAAATTTGCATAAGTGGCAGAAAAGTAGTATTTTTGCGCCAAAATTTGGTTAAAATAAAGATTCACTATAATGAATATTTCGTACAAATGGCTTAAAGAGTACGTTGACTTTGACCTTACTCCGCAGCAAGTTTGTGATGCTTTGACCTCAACAGGGCTTGAGGTAGATGCGCTTGAGGAGGTTCAAAGCATTAAAGGAGGCCTAAAAGGCTTGTACGTAGGCAAGGTTTTGACGTGCGAAGCTCATCCTAACTCCGACCATCTTCATGTCACAACGGTTGACTTGGGGCGTGATGTTCCGTCGCAGATTGTGTGCGGCGCTCCAAATGTGGCTGCTGGACAGAAGGTTGTCGTTGCAGACTTGGGGTGCGTGCTATACGATGGCGACAAGGAGTTTGTCATCAAGAAGTCCAAGTTAAGAGGAGTTGATAGCTATGGCATGATATGTGCCGAGGATGAGATTGGGGTCGGAAACAGCCATGACGGTATAATCGTGCTGCCCGACGATGCGCCTGTCGGTCAGCCTGCCGCAGAATATTATCACCTGGAAAGCGACTGGGTGATAGAGATAGACATCACTGCTAACCGTGCCGATGCATTGTCTCACTGGGGTGTTGCCCGTGATTTGTATGCGTGGCTGAAGTGCAATGGCTATGAGACGAGCTTGCATCGCCCCGATTGTTCAAAGTTCTCTGTAGACAATCATGACTTGCCTATCGACGTGGAGATTGTCAATCGTGACGCTTGCAAACGATATGCATGCGTAAGCATAACCGGTTGCGAGGTGAAGGAGAGCCCTGAGTGGTTGCAAAACAAGTTGCGGGTGATAGGACTTCGGCCGATAAACAACATTGTAGACATTACCAATTACATAATGATGGCCTATGGGCAGCCCATGCACTGCTTTGATGCCGATATGGTGACAGGCCACAAGATAGTGGTGCGCACACAGCCGGAAGGTACAAAGTTTGTTACGCTCGACGGCGTAGAGCACGAGTTGGGCACCCATGACTTAAGCATATGTAATGCCGAAGAACCGATGTGCATTGCCGGAGTGTTTGGCGGCAAGGGCAGCGGCACGTACGAGACTACGCGGAATGTGGTATTGGAGAGCGCTTATTTCCATCCGACTTGGATACGCAAGAGCGCGCGCCGCCACGGATTAAGCACTGATTCATCATTCCGCTTCGAGCGCGGCATTGACCCGGAAGGAGTTATATACGCGTTGAAGCAAGCTGCAATATTGTGCAAAGAGCTCGCCGGTGGAAGTGTGTCCATGGAGATAAGGGACGAATATCCTGAGCCAATGAATGGATTTACGGTTGACTTGGAGTACGATTATGTAACGGCACTTATAGGCAAGGATATCCCACACGCAACCATCAAGAGCATCTGCGAGAGCCTTGACATGAAGATATTGTCTGAGTCTGACAACGGTTTGGAACTGCTCGTTCCGGCATACAGGGTCGATGTTCAACGCCCGTGCGACGTTGTAGAGGACATTTTGCGTATATATGGTTACAACAACGTTGAAATACCATCGCAGTTGAAAGGCTGTCTTGCTGTTAAAGGGGATGAAGACTGCAAGCACAAACTGGCCAATATTGTCGGTGAGCAGCTTGTTGGATGCGGATTCAATGAGATTCTTAACAATTCGTTGACGCGCGGAGCTTATTACGACATGTTCGATGCTTACAAGCAGGAAAACTGCGTTAAGATAATGAATCCGCTCAGCACAGACCTCAATGTTATGCGCCAGACTCTCATCTTTGGTGGTTTGGAAAGCATAGAGCACAATGCAAAGCGCAAGAATCCCAATCTGCGCTTGTTTGAATTTGGCAATGTTTATCACTTTGACCCGGCAAAGCAAAACACTGAAAATCCCATTGCTGCATACAAGGAAAGTTATCATCTCGGTTTGTGGCTTACCGGTAAGCGTGTCGATGGCAGTTGGGCTCATCCCGACGAAGACAGCAGCTTCTTTGAGCTTGCGGCCTATGTGCGCAACATATTCGACCGCATAGGGCTGAAGCAAGGCATGACAGTGCGGAAGAAAAGCACTAATGATATTTTTGCCCACGGCATAACAATAGAGAACCGTGGCGGCAAAAAGCTCGCCGAGATGGGCATTGTAAGCGCCAAACTGCTGAAAACCGTAGATATATCAAAGCCGGTTTACTACGCCGAGCTTGATTGGACCGCCCTTATGAAGGCCGTAGGCAAGAACCAAGTCTTGTATGCCGAGATTAGCAAGTTCCCCGCTGTCAGCCGCGATTTGGCTCTGCTTGTTGATAACGGAGTAGAGTTTGCCGCTATAGAAGAAGTGGCAAGGCAGACGGAGAAGAAACTGCTTAAGGGAGTAGAGCTCTTCGACGTGTATGAAGGAAAGAATCTTCCGTCAGGGAAGAAGAGCTATGCGGTCAACTTCATACTGCAAGACGGGGCAAAGACTCTCAACGATAAGCAGATCGATTCGATAATGACTAAACTGATAACAAACTTAAAGAATAAACTTGGGGCAGAGCTCCGTTAATAAACACTCCGATGGGAAGAGCATTTGAATATCGTAAAGCAACAAAGCTTAAGAGATGGGGGCACATGGCCCGCACATTTACAAAGATTGGTAAGCAGATAGCAATAGCAGTCAAGGCTGGTGGACCTGAGCCAGAGAACAACCCTCATCTGCGCGCAATCATACAGACAGCCAAGCGCGAGAACATGCCTAACGCCAATATAGAGCGTGCTATCAAGAATGCATTGGGGAAAGACCAGAAAGACTTCAAGGAGGTGACATACGAGGGATATGGCCCTCACGGCATAGCCATCTTCGTTGATGCTGCCACTGACAACACAACCAGGACGGTTGCAAATGTTCGCGCTGTATTCAATAAGTTCAGCGGCAATCTTGGTACACAAGGTTCGCTTTCATTCCTGTTTGACCAAAAGTGCGTGTTTACATTCAAGAAGAAAGACGGGCTGAATATGGACGACCTGATACTCGAATTCATTGATTTTGGTGTCGATGACGAGTATGATGAAGATGAAGAGAGCGGCGAAATAACAATCTACGGAGAGCCTACGAGCTTCAGCGACATACAGAAGCATCTTGAAGGTATGGGCCTTGAGGTCACCGGTGCCGAGTTTACCCGAATACCTAATGACCTGAAGGACGTTACGCCGGAGCAGCGTGAGACAATCAACAAGATGGTTGACCTGCTTGAGGATGACGACGATGTGCAGAACGTATATACAAATATGAAACCCGAAGAGGCCTAAAATCATATTTGTCGAGGCACAATCAATACAAGAATAGCGAGGGTTACCCGGAACAAGGAAGGCCGGGTTGCCCTCGCTTCATTATATTAAAATAATCTTATTGGGCCAAGCCTGTTGCCATGATGTGTGTTACTTATAATCTTCAGGCTTGAATACTGCCTCGAAAACAACCTTGTTTTTGTCTTTCCCTGAGCGGTAAGTGTAGGCGAAGTTATAACCTGCGTCTTTGTAGTCTTTTATTGAAGTGGCATTCTTTATTTGTGATAGCAACAGGTTGTAAGCCTCAGAAGTATTGATGTTGGGGTTACTGTCTGCTGCTTCTTTGATGGAGTAATAATAATGCAGTGTGTGTGTGGAGCGTTCAAAGCTCATGCTGTCTATCACAATGTTTTCGCCTATAGGTGCCGGGCATTTCTTTTCTGTGTATTCCTTGGCTTCCCGGGCACATTTATCTTCAAGGCTTTCCTGACAGGATAATAGCAATCCGGACAAGAGTAACATAAACATCGTTCTTTTCATTGTCGTATAGTTTATTTGTTGCCGCAAAGTTACTAAAATACTCGTGAACGACAATGGCACGATACACCTTTTATCATGAAATGGTGCATCGTCCCATTATTCATCAGCAACTGCCATTTGTTTTCTAATTCAGAAGATGTAACAGGGGTTGCAAATCAATATAATAATGTTGTCGTAGTCTTTCGATATAGCCGCAATAGCCGTTGCACCAGCTTGCGTCAGATGTCATTCTTGCAAATGTCGGCCATCACCCCTTGATATTGGCGTTCTGCCTCGATGCTCGCCTGCAGGTTCCGATAAATCACATCAGCCTCAGAGTAATATTCCACAATCGATATCTGCCCGCTTTCCACAGCCTTGTCCAACAGTCTTAGAGTTTCTATCATCAAGTCTTCATCGTAAGCCTGTGCTGCCTGCTTGAGTTGTTTCATTTGCTGTATCTTGGTTTTTATACCATTTTCTGCCATTGCTTTTGTATTCTCAAGATTAAGCCGTGCGTTCTCCATCTTGGCTTTTGCTGCTTTCGTCTTGTTCCGGCTCGAAAACAGCGGGAATGATGCACCAACCAGAAAACCATTGCTGGCATCGCTGCCGTCGGTGTTTCTCCGGTATCCCACCTGCAGTTTTGGCATCCAGTTTTGTTTGTTCACCTTCACATCCTGTTCCGATGCCTTGGCAGAAGCAGCCGCAGCATGTATGTCATTGTCGTTGTTGAGTGCATTCTGCAACAGTGTCTCACCATCGCCGTCGGGCGTTGCGGGGTATTCCATGCCGTTTAGTGGCAGTGGCGAGTTGCCGTTCAAGGCCGAGAGCGAGTTTATCGTGGCAATGCGTTCAGCCTCGGCTTGCGCTATTTCAGTCCTTACATTCATCAAGTCCATCTTGATTTTGTTTACCTCAAGGATATTGGCGTTTCCGTCTTCCAGTCTTTTCTCATACATTTGCAACAGCCTGAGAGCGTTGTCACCTCTTTTTTTCAGCAGCGTTTTCTTTTTTGTTTGCATGATGAAATCCAGGCACAGCGTCTTGGCATTGAACAGAATGTCGCGCCTCGACTTGTTATATTCCTGCCTGAGGACTTCTTGTTGCAGTCTTCCAGATTTTGTTCGTGCGGCATAAACGGTTGGGAAGTCAAAGCCTTGGGATACCACCAGTTCGGAGCTGGCAACGCCATTGACCGCCTTGTTGAAGAACGGACTGTATTCAACCGACGGGTCTTCGAGGTTGTTTTGTGACTTTATCTCAAGGCAACCGGCTTCGTAGTCTTTTTTAAGAGCCTTCAGTTCAATGTTGTTTTGTTCGATGCAGTGTAGAACACTGTCAATGCTGGCGGCGTCCATGGTGCAAGCGATGCACATTGCAGCACAAGCCATCAGTATCTTTTGTTTCATTTTGTCGGTTTATTATTGGTTATGTTCTTTTTGTTTAGCAGTTCATATATGATGGGTACGATGAACGCATTGAGGAATGTCGACGTAAGCAGTCCACCCAATATGACTTTTGCCATCGGGCTTTGAATTTCATTGCCCGGCAAGTCGCCGCGCAGTGCCAGTGGTATCAGCGCCAGTGCAGAGCACAATGCAGTCATCACAATAGGGTTTAGCCTGTCCAGCGAACCCTTCATAATGCTTTCTTTCAGCGAAAGCCCTTCTTCACGTTGCAGGGTGTTGTACCTGCTTATTAGCAGCATGCCGTTGCGCGTTGCTATGCCGAACAGTGATATGAAGCCGATGATGGCCGGTATGCTCACCTCGCCGGTAGTAAGGCATAGTGCGAAAACCCCGCCTATCAGTGCCAGTGGCAGGTTGAGCAATATTACCCCGCTTTCAAGAGCATTCCTGAACTGCAGGTATAGCAGGAGGAACATGATGACTATGCTCACCGCCGATGCCAGCATAAGTGTTCGGCTGGCGCTCTGTTCGCTTTCAAATTGTCCGCCATATTCAATGTGGTAGCCTTCGGGGAGCTTGATGTTTTTGTCAATGCGTGCCTGAATGTCGTTGACCACACTGCGCAGGTCGCGGCCGCTGGCGTTGGCAGAGACAACGATTTTTCGTTTCACGTTCTCCCTGTTGATGGTGTTTGGACCAGTGGTCGACTTTACCTCAGCCACTTCTGTCAACGGAATCTTGCCGCCGTCGGGCGTGTCAATCATCAAGTCTTTTATCCGTTCCATTGAGCCCCTGTCGCTGTCGGCGGCCCTTACCACCAGGTTAAAGCTCTTTTTGTCCTCATAAACCTGCGAAACCGTTTCGCCTCCCAAGTTCACACTGACAAACGAGTTGAAGTCGGCGAGGGTGATGCCGTGCTTTGCCAATAGTTTGCGTTTGGGGCTGATGGTTAATTCCGGCCTCTCTATCTGTTGCTCCACATTGAGGTCTGCTATGCCGTCCACGGTGGCTATCTCGTCTTTTATCCTGTTTCCGATTGCGAACATCTTGTTCAGGTCGTCGCCGAAAAGCTTTATTGCTATGCTTGCCTGCGTTCCACTCAGCATGGCATCTATGCGGTGGCTTATCGGTTGGCCTATTTCTATGTTGGCCCCGCTGATGGCTGATAGCTTGTGCCTTATGTCGTCCAGCACTTCCTTGTGAGTTCTGTCCGTTAGCTCAAAGGGGGCTTCAATTTCAGAAACATTGACCCCGAGCGCATGCTCGTCGAGCTCAGCGCGCCCCGTCTTGCGTGCAACGGTCTTTATTTCGGGTATTGACAGCAACAGCTCTTCGGCTCTTTTGCCAATCTTGTCCGACTCCTCAAGCGAGATGCCCGGCATAGAGCTTACGTTGATAGTGAACGAACCCTCATTGAACGATGGAAGAAAGCTGTGGCCTAAGGTGAAGAACATGCATACGGCAACAATGAAGAGAGCCACCGAGCCTCCCAGTACGCTCTTCTTGTTTGCCAAGGCCCACAGCAGCGCAGTGTGGTAGTGTTTCTTTAGCCATGTGGCCATGAATGCTTCCCTGTCTTCTTTGCCGGAGCCATTTTTATTGCTCAGCAGATAGCTGCACAGCACAGGAGTCAGAGTAAGCGCAACTATTGTCGATGCGAGAAGTGCCACGATGAATGCTATTCCCAGCGGTATCAGCATTCGTCCTTCCATGCCGCTGAGATAGAACAGAGGCACGAAGCTGGCTATAATGATGAGTGTAGAGTTGAGTATGGGCATACGAACCTCCTTTGAAGCGTTGAACACAACTTCGCGCGTGGGTTTGCGCAGGTTCTCCGGCAGCTGTCTGTTTTCGCGCAAATGCTTCCATACGTTTTCCACATCAACTATGGCGTCATCCACCAGTGAGCCAATGGCTATTGCAAGTCCGCCGAGGCTCATGGTGTTGATGCTCAGGTTCATATAGTGCATTACCAATATTGAAACAAGCAACGATACCGGCAACGTGATGAGCGAAATCACTGTTGTGCGGGTGTTGGCCAGGAAAAGGAACAGCACTATAACCACAAAGATGGCCCCTTCGTACAGCGATGTCTTCACATTGTCGATAGAGCTCTCGATGAAACGCGACTGCCTGAACACGTCTGTCGACACATTGATGTCTGAAGGGAGGTTTTTCTGAAGGTCTTTCAGGGCGTCCTCAAGTTTTTCGGTCAGTTCTATCGTACCTGTGTTAGGTTGCTTTGTGACAGTCATGAGCACCGCCGGCTTGCCTTTTTCCGACGCTACGCCAAGCCGTGGGGTTTGCGGGCCCACTTTCACCTCGGCAATGTCGGCGAGCGTCACGGGTATGTTGTTTGTCGATTTCACCACAGCGTCGCCTATGTCCTCTATGTTGTCTGACGAAACGAGGCCACGGATGATGTATTCGTTGCCATATTCGTATATGGTGCCGCCATTGGTGTTTTGGTTCATGCCTGTTGTTGCGTTGAGCACATCAGACAGGCTGACGCCGAAATGCTTCATCTTCTGCGGATGTATCAGTATCTGGTATTCCTTTATGTCGCCGCCCAATACCGACACTTGGGCCACGCCGCCTATAGACAGTAGCCTTGGCCTGATGGTCCAGTCGGCCAAGGTGCGCAGGTCTAACATTGAGGTGCTGTCTGCCGTGAGGCCAACTATAAGCACCTCGCCCAGTATCGACGACTGTGGGCCGAGCGTTGGCGTGCCCACGTTGTCGGGCAGTTCGTTGGCCATTGCCGACAGTTTTTCTGAAACTATTTGCCTGGCTATGTATATATCTGTCGACCAGTCGAACTCTACCCATACCACTGAGAAGCCGGCTGTCGACGACGAACGTACGCGCCTTACCCCTGTGGCGCCATTCACGGCAGTCTCTATAGGGAATGTCACGAGCTGTTCCACCTCTTCGGCGGCCATGCCCTTGGCTTCTGTCATTACTACCACTGTCGGGGCGTTCAGGTCGGGAAAAACATCTACTTCTGTGTTGTGGGCCGTGAATCCGCCGAGTATGATTAGTGCTACAGCCGCCACAAGGACAATCAGGCGGTTGTGCAGTGAGAATCGGATTATTTTGTTAAGCATACGTTTCTGACTGTTTTAATGGTTGTGGTTGTGGGCCGGTATTGCGTTGCTTGATGCTGCAAGCTTTACGTTAACGGCTCCTTTGGTCACTACTTGTTCGCCTCCCTTCAGTCCGTCTACTATTTCTGTAAGCTCGCCATTAGTCATGCCAATCTTCACCTCTTGCTTCTTATAGCAGCTGGCGTCGGTCTTTATGTATACAAAATAGGCCCCTTGTTCTTCGGTTATGGCGCTTACCGGTACTGCCAACGCCTCTTTCCCGGCAGAGGTCTGTAGCCATATCTCGGCGAAAGCACCCGGCATGATTCCCTTGGCATTGTTGAACTCGAAGGTTATCGGTATATATCCCGGCGAGGCTGTAGTGGTCTTGCCCACAGCCACTATCCTGCCATTGAGCTTGTTTAGGTCGTAGACGGTGTCACTGTACGAAGGTTTGAATGTGGCAGACGATATGATGTCGAGCATGTCATAATACTTTTCAGGCAGTTCGGCCCGCAGGTACAGGCGTTTGTTTTGCGTTATGCTCAGCATGGGTTGCCCAACGGTGACATAGTCTCCGTCTTTCACGTTGCATGACTTCACGTAGCCTGAGATGGGGGCGACTATGCTCACCCCTCCCTTCCCGTCGTCGGGCAGGGCCTTGTAGGCTACTAAAGCTGCTTCGTATTGTGCTTTTATGGCATTGAACTCTTTCTTGGATATGATGTTGTCATCAACCATTTTTGTGGCACGTTCATAGTCTTTTTTTGCTGTCTCAAACGCTATCCGGGCATTGCGCGTCGGACTTCCGCCTTGCAGGTTGTTGGCAGAGATGTTCATCACCGTCCCCCCTTTGTTCAGACGGGTGCCTTCAGTGAGCTGTCTGTTCAGCGAAACAATGCCCGAAGTGCTGGCAACAACGGTTCGTTCGTCGCCACTCGCTTCAACGATTTTTCCTCCCACGGGTATCGACCCGTAATATGATGCCGGCTTGATTGTCTTTACTGCCAAGCCAATGTTCTTTGCTTGTTCTGCGCTTATTATTATTTCGTCTGAATGGCTTTTTGCGTCCGACTTTTGTTCCTGCGTTGCATTGCTTGTTGTTTTGCTTTCATTATCATTGACGCACGAAACCGTCAAAGCCAAGGCCATGACCCCAATAGTGAAATGATGTAGTTTCATAAAGTGTTTGTTTGTTTTGTTTCAGGTTGCAAAGGTATATAAGATGTTTTGCAACCCAATTGCAAATGTTGTCTGTACCTGTACGCGTTTAGGCAATTTCATGCTGCGGCCAGGGCCTTGTGTAATGTAACGCGCCTATAGATGTGCCCTATTGGCAGGTGGATTGCCGTCTGCAACAGTGCCGGATTGTGGCGGATGCCGGTTGGGCAAACAGTGCATCGGTATTATCGTTTGGGGGTACGCATCGTATGCCATGATGGTAGTTGTTTTTACTTACCCATCTGTCGGCCATAAGCAGCCTATATGATTCCATGACATTGACATTCAATTTGTTTGCCGTCTTAAGTAGCTGTTCAAAATAAACCGATACAATTGACCTTGCAGGTGTCCTCAATATCTTCGCCACCATCTTGTGTGCTCTTTCTGGCCGCATGCCAAAGTCTCATCGGTCGCGTAGCCCGCTAAGCTCTATTTTCGGACTTTGGCATGCATCTCCGAAATAGCGCACAATCTGATGGCAATTAATTTTGAACACCTAAT
>NZ_JAMBLP010000027.1:0-39664 GCF_023336985.1 Marseilla massiliensis
TCTCGTGGGCTCGGAGATGTTTATAAGTGACTGTGGGGGCAGGGTGGCGTGCCCACGGATTGCCGTCTGAGACTTATTTCAATGGCAAATATACGAATAATTTTCCATATTGGGTGTTTAAAACGACATTTCGGACACAAAAAGCCTGTTGCTGACCTCCGTTTTAGGTCTCTTTGTGCGTAACTTTGCACAATACTTTGCGACTATGATACTAAAGCATGAATTTGCCATGGCGGCAGCCGTTGCCCTTGCCTTTGTTACGGGGGGCTGTGACGGCGTTTTCGACTACCATCCTTACGACGTGCGGTTCGGCGGCCAGACGGGCATCAACGCCACGGCCATCGGGCGCATCGGTGCCCTTTGCGGCGGTAAAGACACGCTGCGGGTGGCTTTTGTCTCCGACAGCCACGGTTGGTATACTGAGACCGGCGACATGGTTGACGACATCAACCGCCGGGGCCGGGCCGACTTCGTGGTTCACCTGGGCGATCTGACCGACTGCGGCACCACCAAGGAGTTTGTATGGCAGCGCGACGTGCTTGCCGGCCTCGGCGTGCCGTATGTGGCGCTACTGGGCAACCACGACTGCCTGGGCACCGGCGAGGAGACCTACAGCCGCATGTATGGCGAGGGAAACTTCAGCTTCATAGTGGCCCGAATCAAGTTTGTGTGCCTCAATACCAACGCCACCGAGTACGACTATGTGGCTGCCAACCCCGACTTCAACTACATGGAGGGGCAGTGGACGGCCGACTCGGCGCTGTTCGACCGCACGGTGGTGTGCATGCACGCCGCCCCGTACAGCGACCAGTTCAACAACAACGTGGCCAAGCCCTTTGAATATTACGTCAGCAAGTTTCCCGGAATAATGTGCTGTGTCTACGGCCACGACCACCGTCTTTCGGCCGGCGACATCTTCGGCGACGGGCTGATGTACTATGGGGTTGACTGCGCCGCCAACCGTTCCTACCTTTTGTTTACCTTCACTCCCGACGGATATGAATATGAGGTCGTTAGCTTTTAGCCTGCTCATGGGCGCTGCCACGGCAGCGGGCGCTGCAGGCTGGGATGCCGACACGTGCGCTGTGTGCGGCGCCGGGGCGGCCGCCGGCCGCGAGGGGGCGCATGCTGTGGTTGGGGATGCCGCTGCAGACACCTCTGCCCGAGGCTCGCTGCTCACGCGCTACGACCGCAGGGTGCACCGCTACCGCCTGCAGTGGCAGAGCCTCATACCCACGCAGACCGTGGTTCAGTTTGCCGGCAACATGGGACTGCTCTCGTTTGGCGTCGGGTGGGAGTACGGCCGCCACAAGCAATGGGAGACCCACATGCTCTTCGGCTTCCTGCCGCGCTACGGGAGCGACCGTGCGAAGGTGACAATGACCCTGAAGGAAAATTTCATACCGTGGAGCATATACCTCAATCGGGGCTGGGCCGTCGAGCCGCTGTCGGTGGGCCTGTACTTCAACACGGTGTTCGGGCCGGAGTTCTGGCGCAGCCAGCCGGCGCGTTATCCCGACAGCTATTATCCGTTCCTGTCGACAAAGGTGCGTGTCAACGTGTTTGCCGGGCAACGGGTCGAACTGGTGCTGCCCAGCAACAGGCGCAAGTTTGTGAAGAGCATAACGGCTTTCTATGAGCTGAGCACGTGCGACCTCTACCTGCGTGCGCTCGTGCAGGACGGCAGCGTGAGCCTGTGCGACATCTTCGGGCTGTCGCTCGGCCTCAAGTTCCAGCTGTTCTGAGCCCGGGGCACCGGGCCCGCCGGTGGGCCGTATGTTCAGTAGAGGTAGCTCGTGTGGGTGTATTCTTCTATGTCGATGGCTTCTATGTCGGTCACGTTCTCGCGCGAAAAACCTTCCGGCCCGCTTACCACGGCCATCGACGAGGCCGACGTGGTAAAGCGGCGGCAGGCCTGCTCGTCGCTCCTTCCGGAGCATACGTAGGTCAGTCCGTTCACCGTCAGCGTGTCGCCCCGGCCCATGCCCCTGAGCGTTACGCGCACCCAGCCGTCGAAGCGGCGTGCAAAGTGGTAGACGACGGTGCTGCCAAGGTCGTCGAGATAGGTGTAGCGGCTTATCCGCCTGATGCGCATCGCCTTGTGTATCGGCGGCACCAGGGCTATGGGCGAGGGCGCCAGCCCTTCCTGTTCCTCGGCCGGCACCCACCCTACGGTGGGCCCCCCGTCGGTGTTCCAGTCGTCGATGTAGTGGCGGTCGTCTATGGTCTCGTCGCCGTCGGGCGTGGTCGTGGCGTTGGCGGGGCGGCACATCCATTGCCCGTCGGTGCTCAGGGCCACCCTGTCGCTGTCGCAGCTGCCCCCGCTCAGGGTCATGGCGAGCTGCTTGCGGCTCCGCCCGGCGGGCGAGTACCACACGGCCACCACGTTGGTGTCGGCCTTGAGGAAGCGCCCCACCTCGAATGTCATCACCCTTATCGTGTCGCATTGCGGTGCGGCGCCGGGCGCAATCACGTCGGTGGTGGCGTTGTAGCCGTTGACATACAGCTCAAACCTGCCGGCGCTGGCTATTGTGAGCCTTGCCGACGGCGGCCGCCCGGCTATGGTGAACGTGCGGCGGAACCACACCTGGTCGGCCTCGCCGGCTGTGGGGCAGGCTATCCAGCGCAGCCCCCAGTCTTGCGCCGTGGCGCCGATGGCGCACGCAGCCATGATGTATAGTGCCAGGCGTCTCACTCCAATACTATTGATTCGCCGGCGCCAAGGCTTACGTCGTGGCTCTGTCCGTTGAAGGCCACGGTGGCGTGGCCGCCTTTCTCCGACTTGATGGTGGCCCGGGCCACGCGCCCCCCGGCCCATTCCATGCTTATCTCGAAGCCGCCGCGCGCTCTGATGCCTTCAACCCGGCCCTCGCTCCACGCCGCAGGCAGCGCGGGCAGCAGCTCGATGGACCCGCCGTGGCTTTGCACCAGCAGCTCGCACACGCCAGCCGTGCCCCCGAAGTTGCCGTCGATCTGGAACGGCGGGTGGGCGTCGAACAGGTTGGGGTAGGTGCCTCCGCCCTGCCGTGAGCCGGCCCCGGGCCTGACATAGTTGAGCAGCTTGCGGTAGGTCTGGTAAGCCTTCTCGCCGTTGCGCAGCCTTGCCCACAGGTTGATGCGCCACCCTGTGCTCCAGCCTGTGGTCTTGTCGCCCTTCAGCTCGAGCGTCTTGGCGCAGGCTTGCAGCAGGGCCGGGTCGGTGATGTGGCCCCCGGGAAACAGTCCTATGAGGTGCGACTGGTGGCGGTGGTGCGGGTCGTAGTCGCTCCAGTCGTAGTACCACTCCTGCAGGTTGCCCCTCTTGCCAATGGCATACGGGTGCAGCCGTACCACGGCAGCGTCGAGCGAGTCGGCAAAGGCGGCGTCGGTGCCGATGGTGCGCGCCGCCTCGGCGGTGTTGGCCAGCAGCTCCCGTATGATGGCGAGGTCGGCCGTGCCCCCGTAGCAGGTCATTCCGTGGTATCCTTTGTCGGTTACGTACTCGTTCTCGGGCGATGTGCTGGGGGCCGTTATCAACTCTCCCGGCTTCAGCGGGTTGTCTGTCAGCCACCCGAGGCAGAACTCCGCCGCCCCCTTCATGAGCGGGTAGGCCGTCTGGCAGAGGTAGGTGGTGTCGCGCCCGAAGCGGAAATGCTCGTAGAGGGCGTTCACCAGCCATGCCCCTCCCATGTTCCAGTTGGCCCATTCGGGCTTCTCGCGCTTTTCGCCCACGGGGTTTGTCATGGCCCAGATGTCGCTGTTGTGGCTCGAGCACCATCCCCGTTCCACCCCGTAGTAGTTGCGTGCGGTGTGCCGTCCGTTGGCGGCCAGCGCCGATATGAACCCTTCGAGCGGCATGGCCATCTCTGGCAGGTTGGCCACCTCGGCCGGCCAGTAGTTTTCTTCGAGGTTTATGTTGACCGTGTAGTTGCCCCGCCACGGCGAGCGCAGCTTGTTGGCCCACAGCCCTTGCAGGTTGGCGGGCACCCCGGGTGTGCGCGAGCAGCTTATCAGCAGGTAGCGCCCGTACTGCGCGTACAGTGTTTCGAGGTATGGGTTGCTTTCGTTTTTGGCCGTGTAGTCCTTCAGTTGCTGTTCCGTGGTGCGGCTGTCGTCGGCTGTGGCGCCTGCCAGCGAGAGCCTGAACCTACCGAACAGCGAGCTGAAGTCGGCCACATGGCGTCTCTTCATCTCGTCGTAGGTCAGGTTGACGGTGTGCCATGCGTCGTCGGCAGCGTTCTCAAGGTAGGGCGCCCCTTGGCTGACGGGGTGCTTGTCGAAGCCGTTGAAGCTCGTGGCGTTTACTATGTAGACCGTGGCCTCGGTGGCCCCGCTTATCGTTATGGTCGAGTCGGTGGCGTGGGTGGTGCCCTCTTTTGCCGTTGCGCGGAGTATGGTGCAGAAGTGTATCGAGTTGTTCGGGTCGCCGAGGGCGTGGCCTGTCATGGTGAGCTGGCCGCCGCCGAACGCCTTGACGGTGTGTGGCACGAGCGACGAGAGCGAGACCGAGCAGTTGATGGCCCCCGGTTTCGATGCCCTCAGGCGCACGGCGATGAGCCTGTCGGGGTGCGATGCGAAGTATTCGCGGCTGAATGTGGTTGCGTTGCGTGTGTAGCTGTCCTTGCACAGGGCGCTGTCGAGGCACAGCTCCCTCCTGTATTCCGTTGCCGGGCCGCTGTTGTTGTCGGTTATGGTCAGCGTCCCCAGCGGCTGGTAGTACTCCGAGTTGTGCCCCTGTACGTTGAGTTGCAGCGAGTCGGCCGCCCTGTAGTCTTCGTTGAAGAGCGCCTTGCGTATCTCGGGAATCCACCGCGAGGCCCCGGCGTCTTCGTTGCGGTCGACGGGTTTGCCTGTCCACAGGGTGATGTCGTTAAGGAATATGGTGTTGCTGTCGGTGCCGCCGTATATCAGCGCCCCCATCTTGCCGTTGCCAATGGGCAGGGCCTCTTCGAAGTGGCGTGCCGGGGTGTCATACCAAAGCAGCAGTGGCGGTTGCTGTGCGGTGGCCTGCGTTGCGGCCAGGGCTGCCATTGCGGCAGCCGTTATCAGGTTTTTGGTTGTCATTTCAGTAGGTTGATGTTGTCAGGCTATTGTCGTGCGGCCGTGCCCTTGGCGTTGCGGGGCGTTGCCGTGTTCAAGCGGCGAGCCGGCGAAGCAGTCATTGCGTGGTTGCGTCATGGCTGGTTCTCCGGCTCGTCTGTATTGGTCAGTGTGTGGTGTGCCTATGCGTCGATGTTGGCATAGGTGGCGTTTTTCTCTATGAACTCGCGTCGCGGCTCAACGTCGTCGCCCATAAGCATCGAGAAGATGTCGTCGGCTTCGGCGGCGTTTTCTATCGTCACCTGCTTCAGTAGCCTCGTGGCGGGGTTCATGGTTGTCTCCCACAGCTGCTCGGGGTTCATCTCGCCGAGACCCTTGTAGCGCTGTGTGTGTATGTTCTTCCCGTCGTCTACGCCTCCTCCCCACTTGTCGATGAAGGCCTGGCGCTGCTGTTCGGTGTAGCAGTATTCCCTGGCCTGGTTCTTGTAGGTGCACAGGTAGAGTGGCGGTGTTGCTATGTATAGGTGTCCTTCCTGTATCACTTTCGGCATGAAGCGGTAGAAGAGCGTCATGATGAGGGTGTCGATGTGTGAGCCATCGACGTCGGCGTCGGTCATGATTATTATCTTGTCGTAGCGCAGCTTGTCGATGTTGGCCTCCTTGTCGTCTTCGCCGTCTACCCCGAAGCGCACGCCAATGCTTTGTATTATGTTCATCACCGACTCGCTCTCGAACACCTTGTGCCACATCACCTTCTCTACGTTGAGAATCTTTCCGCGCAGCGGCAGTATGGCCTGGGTGTAGCGGTCGCGCCCCTGCTTGGCCGAACCGCCGGCCGAGTCGCCCTCGACGAGGAATATCTCGCAGTCTTTGGGGTCTTTGTTTGAGCAGTCGGCCAGCTTGCCGGGCAGCCCGCCGCCCGTCATGGGGTTCTTGCGCTGCACGCTCTCGCGGGCTTTGCGTGCGGCAATGCGCGCCGTTGCGGCCAGTATCACCTTGTCGCAGATGAGCTTGGCCTCCTTCGGGTGCTCCTCGAGGTAGTAGTTGAGCGCCTCGCCCACGGCCTGCTGCACGGCCCCGGTCACCTCGGTGTTGCCGAGCTTGGTCTTGGTCTGGCCCTCAAACTGCGGCTCGGCCACTTTTATTGATATCACGGCCGTAAGCCCCTCGCGGAAGTCCTCGCCGGCAATCTCTATCTTGGCCTTCTCTATTTGCTTGGCTATGGTAGGCTCGTTGTCGGCGTATGCCTTGAGCGTGCGGGTGAGGGCGATGCGGAACCCGGTCAGGTGGGTGCCGCCTTCTATGGTGTTGATGTTGTTGACGTAAGAGTGTATGTTCTCGTTGTAGTCGGTGTTGTACATCACGGCCACCTCGATGGGTATGCCCTGCTTCTCGGTCTTGAGGTAAATCACGTCGTCGAAGAGGTGGGTGCGGTGCCTGTCGATGTACCTCACAAACTCCTTCAGCCCGTCCTTGGCGTGGAAGACCTCCTGCCGTGTCTTGCCTTCCTCGTCGGGGCGCAGGTCGGTCAGGGTGATGGTTATGCCGGCGTTGAGGTATGCCAGCTCGCGCATGCGCTTGGCAATGATGTCGTATTTGAATTCGGTGGTGGCGGTGAAGATGGCAGGGTCGGGCCAGAACTGCTGGCGCGTGCCTCTCTGCTCGGTCTCGCCCACTATCTTGACAGGGTAGAGGGGCTTGCCCTTCTCATACTCCTGCTGGTATATCTTGCCGTCGCGGAACACCTGCGAGAGCATCTTCACCGACAGGGCGTTGACGCAGCTCACGCCCACTCCGTGCAGTCCGCCGCTCACTTTGTATGAGCCTTTGTCGAACTTGCCGCCGGCGTGGAGCACGGTCATCACCACCTCCAGGGCCGACTTGTGCAGCTTCTTGTGCTCGTCGACGGGGATGCCTCGGCCGTTGTCCTGCACGGTGACGGAGTTGTCTTCGTTTATCGTCACTTCGATGTGCGTGCAGTAGCCGGCCATGGCCTCGTCGATGGAGTTGTCCACCGTCTCGTTGACAAGGTGGTGGAGGCCTTTCTCGCCCGTGTCGCCGATGTACATGGCCGGGCGCTTGCGCACGGCTTCCAGTCCCTCGAGCACTTGGATGTTACTCGCGGAATAATTGCTTTCCTTGGTTATGTCTTCTGCCATAAGTAGATTTCGCTGTTATCAGCCGCAAAGATACTAAAAAAATGCGAGTTGCAGAAATATTTCAGCCCAAAAAGCAGGCTGCGGCGCGGGGCGTGCAAACTCTCCGCCGGGCCGCGCCATGGGCCCCGTCAACATAAACGGCCGCAACCCATCGCTGGGCTGCGGCCTTGACTATTGTGTGTGTGCCACTTGTTTTCTTATAGCCTGTTCATGTGCAGGGCCAAGCTCGACTTCAGGTTGGCTGCCTTGTTCTTGTGTATGATGTGAACCTTGGCCAACTTGTCCAGCATCTTCTGCATGGTCGGATAGAGCTTTATTGCCTCGTCCTTGTCTGTCAGGGCGCGGAACTTGCGCACTGCATTGCGCATTGTCTTTGCATAATATTTGTTGTGCAGAGCCCGCTTCTTGTTCTGGCGGATTCTCTTCAATGCTGATTTGTGATTTGCCATCTTTTAATTTACTTCGCTAAACTGTTTTTATTTTGTAGTCCCTAGGAGAGTCGAACTCCTCTTTAGAGAATGAAAATCTCTCGTCCTAACCGATAGACGAAGGGACCTTGATGTTGGATTTGCGGGTGCAAAGGTACTGCTTTTGTTTTAATCTGCAAAATATTTTAGTCGAAAAATTGAATCGCGGCCTCATTTTTGACTAAAAGTCAGGTGCTTATGGCTGTTTTGGGGCTGCCGGGCCGGTCTGTGCCCCGCTGCAGGCCGTTGCGTGGCGGCGCCTGTCGCGGGTGCTTCCGGCGGCACTCCCTTGCGGCCGTTTTGCCCCTCACTTCCGGCCGGGGCCTGGCCTTGGGGCGCCCTCGGTGGCGTAGGCCTTGCGGGGTGGGGGCGGGGCGGCTGCGCCAAATGGGCCGTACGGCCTTGCGATACGGGCCGTTCGGCGGGCTCAAACGGGCCGTTCCGCAATGCAATACGGCCTCTTTGCCAAACTGCCGGCCGCGGGGCCGTTTTGGGCTGCCGCTTCGGCGGCCTGCAGCTTTTTTCTTTGGCGCCGCACAGCCTTTCCGCCTTTATTTTGTAACTTTGCGCCTGCTATGATTGTAAATACCGATGCAATAGTGCTGCGTGCGGTGAAGTATGGCGACAGCAAGCTCGTGGTCGACATGTTTACGCGCCAGTGTGGCAGGCTGTCGTTCATCGTCAGCGTGCCCCGCTCGGGCCGCGGGCGAATCAAGAAGCAGTATTTCCAGCCGCTCACGCAGTTGTCTGTGGCCTGCGACGTGAGGCCCCGCCTGCAGCTGCAGCGGCTGGGCGACGCATCGATGGCCTATGCCTACGCCACGCTCACGGCCGACAGCGGCAAGCTGGCCGTGGCCATGTTCGTGGCCGAGTTCCTGTGCCACGCCTTGCGCGACGAGCAGCAGGGAGGCCCGCTCTTCGACTATCTGGCCGACAGCCTGCAGTGGCTCGACAGCGCCACCGGCGGATATGCCAACTTCCACCTCGTGTTCTTGATGAGGCTCACGCGTTTCCTGGGCTTCTACCCCAACCTTGAGGGCTATGCCCCGGGCCGCTGCTTCGACCTGCGCTCGGGCTGCTTCTGCGACAGCGCCCCCGTTCACTCCGACTACCTGGCGCCGGGCGAGGCTGCGCTGGTGGGGCTGATGATGCGCATGGACTATGCCACGATGCACCTATTCCGACTGTCGCGCGGCGAGCGCAACCGCATGGTCGACGTCATTGTGGGCTACTACCGCATACACATGGCCTCGTTTCCCGAGCTGCGCTCGCTCGCGGTGCTGCGCTCCCTGTTCGGCTGACGGGGCCGCCCCGCGGGCTGTAACCCCGTTGCAACGCTCTCTTAAAGCAAACATTAACCCCTTGCAACGCCTGCGTAAAGGCGTTGTGCTACCTTTGCCGTGACCTAAGGCCGGTGGTGGCCCTTGGGCGTTGTGATGATGAAAGGGATGAATATGAAGGCAAGGGGATTGTTGTTGCTGCTTGCATGCCTGGCCCTGATGGGCGGAGGCATGCCGCGGCAGAGTGTTTTCAGGTTGTCGGGGATGGTGGTCGACACCGATGGGCGCGGCATCGGCGGCGTAGTGGTAAACGACGGGGTGGGGTTTGCGCTCACCGGCGCCGACGGGCGATGGGCCCTGGTCACCGATACGTTCAGGAGTAAGTTTGTGAGTATCTCGACGCCGGCAGGCTTCAGGCTCCCGCAGGATAGCGGCCTGGCTGCCGGCTTTTTCGTGCCCGTGGGCCGGGCGGTGGCCGGCGGCGGCTGGCGTTTCGTGCTCGAGCGCCGCCCGGTGGCGGCCGACAGCTTTTATTATGTGGCCGTATCCGACCCGCAGGTGCGCAATGCCTCCGACATGGCCCGTTGGCGCGGCGAGGCCGTGGCCAGCCTGAGGCGCACGGTGGCCGCGCTCAGCCGTAGCCGCGAGGTGGTGGGCGTGGCCCTCGGCGACCTGGTGTTCGACGACATGGGGCTGTTCGACGACTATGCGGGGTCGGTCGCGGGCATGTCCATGACCATGTTCCAGTGCATAGGCAACCACGACTTCGACCGCCGGCTGCCGGCTCTCCGCCATGCGCCCGAGGGGGCGCCGGCCTATGCCGAGATGGCCTACCACCGCCGCTTTGGCCCCACCGACTATTCGTTTAACATCGGCCGGGTGCACATCGTCACCATGTGCAACATCGATTACCGTGGCGGGGGGCGCTACGCCGAGCTGCTGTCTGACAGCCAGTTGAGCTGGCTTGAGCGCGACCTGAGCTATGTGCCGCGCGGTTCGCTCGTCATTCTCAACATGCACGCGCCCGGGTGGAACCGCGAGGGCGCCGCGGCCAACATCGACAATGCGCTGCGGCTGGAGCGTGCGCTCAGCGGATACAGGGTGCATGTGTTCTGCGGCCACACCCATTTCTTCCAGAATGTGGAGGTCGGCGACAGCCTTTACCAGCACAACATCGGCGCGGCGTCGGGGGCGTGGTGGTCGGGCGACGTCAACAGGTGCGGCGCGCCAAACGGATATATGGTGGCCGCCGTCGACGGCGACAGCATTTCGTGGCGCTATGTGGCCTCCGACAGGTCGGCAGACAGCCGCATGAGGGTGTGGGCCCCTGGCACCTTTGCCGGCCACGAAGGCTTTGTGGTGGCCAATGTGTGGGATTACGACTCGCGCTGCCGCGTGGAGTGGATGCAGGGCGGCAGGCCCATGGGCGGCATGGAGCGCTTTGTGGGCGTTGACCGCGGGCCGTCGCCGCGTGGGGCGGG
This sequence comes from Marseilla massiliensis, assembly GCF_023336985.1. Classification (NCBI taxonomy): domain Bacteria; kingdom Pseudomonadati; phylum Bacteroidota; class Bacteroidia; order Bacteroidales; family Prevotellaceae; genus Marseilla; species Marseilla massiliensis. The sequence goes on from NZ_JAMBLP010000027.1 coordinate 10,407, forward strand.
GGCCGCTGCCGTGCCCACGTCTCACCTGTTCCGCTGCCGCCCGAGGCCCGGTGGCGGCCGGGTGACGGTGGTAGTGACCGACCGTTTCGGGGGCAGGAGCTATGGCGAGGTGCTTGCCGACGGCACCGTGCGCCTGTGGTCTGGCCGCGGCTGAGGCCTGAGTGGCGGGTCGGTGATTGAAAAATGGCGCGGGCCAGGGCTTTGTGCCCTGGCCCGCGCCATCGTTTTGTGGTGAAGAGTGTGTCTTGTAGTGCCCTCGGCGGCCGTTTGCGCCCCAAGCCTTTGCATGCTGTCGCAGCGGGTGATGGTTTCTGCCGTTGCCGTTGCCGGGGCGGGCTGCGCCTTGGTGTGGGTCACCTGCCGAGCCACGACTCGGGGTTGAGCTTGGCCGTCTCGCGCCTCAGCTGGAATTGCAGTATGTTGTCGGAGGCCACGGTGCCCAGGGCCTGGCGTGCGCTCACGCGCTGACCGCGGTGTACGCTTACCGACGACAGGTTGCAGTATACCGATATGTAGCTGCCGTGGCGAACCATCACGCCCGTCGTTCCGCCCAGGCTGAACACCGCGCTCACCTCGCCGTCGAATATGCTGCGGGCCTGTGCGCCCGGTTGCCCGAGTATGTTGATGCCCTTGTTGTCGAGCCTCACGTTCTTCAGTCCTTCCACGTTGTACTGCCCGAAGTGGCTCACTATGCGGTAGGGCCCGGTGATGGGCATGGGCAGCCGGCCTCGGTTGCTCTCAAAGTTGCCGCTGATGCGGCGGTCTTCGTTGTTCAGGCTGAAGGCCGCCTCGTCGGTCTCCTTGGCCTTGGCCAGTTCGCGGGCCCTCTCCTTGGCCTCTTTCTTGGCTGCGCGCTCGGCTTCCTTGCGGTCGCGCTCGGCCTCGCGGGCCGCACGCTCAGCCTCCTTGCGCCTCTCGGCCGATGCCTTGCGGGCCGCCTCCTTCAGCTCTTCCTCGCGCTTCTTGGCCTCGGCTATGCGTTGCGCGTTGGCCCTCGCGGCAGCCTCGGCGGCAGCTTTCTTGCGGGCAAGCTCGGCAGCCCGCTTGCGCGCCTCCTCCTCGGCGGCCTTGCGCTTGGCCTCGGCTATGGCCCTCTGGCGGGCCTTCTCCACCTCGATGGCCACCAGGCGGTCTATCTCGGCGTTGAGGGCGGCGTCTTTCTTTTGCTGTTGGGCTATGATGTTCTGTATGGTCTTCTGCTGTTTCTTGAGCGTGGCCACCACCTGCTCCTGCTCGGTCTGCTTGCTTTCCAGGGCCTCCTGCTCCTTCACTCCCTTGTATAGCAGCCTGTCTTTGTCGTTGCGTGCGGCCTTCAGCTGCGCCTGCTTCTGCTCTATCTGCGCCTGCTTGGTCTTCACGGCCTCGCCCTGAGCACGCTGGAACGTGGCATATTCGCGTGTGAAGCGCAGCCTGCGGTACATCTGAGTCAGGTTCTTGGCGCTGAAGATAAACATCAGTTGGTTCTGTATCGAGCGGTTGCGGTGCATGTACCGCATCGACTTCACAAACTTCTCCTTGCGGTCGTCGAGCTCTGCCTGCAGCGTGTTCAGCTGCTTGCCCATGTTGCTTATGCTTGTGTTCAGCTTGCCTATGTCGCGGCGAATGGTGTCGATGCTCTTGCGCTTGTCGGCAATCTCAGAGTTGATTACCATCAGGTTCTGCAACCGTTGCTTCACGTCGCGCTCGTTGTTGCGCAGCTTCTGTTGCTGCGTTTTTATCTGTTTCTTTATTTGCGCGCGCTGGTTGCGCAGCCCGGATATCGATGTGGTCTGCTTCTTGGCGGCGCTTTTCTTTGTGGTGCGTGTTGTCTGTGCCTTCTTTCCGGCCGTGCCCTTCTTAGTCTGTGCGCCACATGGGGCAATGGCCAGGGCCAGCGTCAACAGCAAAACACTTACATAATTCATAATTTACAGTTCATTATTCATAATCACAGCATCCGGCCTATATCCCACTTGCTTCCTTATCCGAGTCAAACCTCTTGCATCCCAATTCTTCACCTCATTCTGTTTGCGAACCTCAAATCCCGGAGTTCAGGAGTGCCGGAGTACAGGAGTGCAGACGTTTGCATCTGAATGCAGGAGTGCCGGAGTGCGGTATTGCAGACGTTTGCATCTGAATGCGGGAGTGTCGGAGTACGGGAGTGCAGACGTTTGCCTTTTCCGTGCCTTCCTCTTACGCCGCGCAGCCCTTTCTAATCGGTGATTTTTAATTCTTAACACTTGGCCTTTCTCACATCGACCCCAGCTTGCGCAGGATGTCGTCGAGTTTCACCTGCTTGTATCTGTCGGACACACTGGTGCGCGTTTCCCACCCGCTGTCGTGGTCGATGCCGTTGAGCGAGTAGCTTATCTTCAGCGTATGCTTGGGCGTGGTCAGTGTAATGTCGTTCTGCATCGGGAAGCCTTGGGCACCCATGGGCTTGAAGTTGCCGTAGTGCCACGTCAGTTGCGTGTTGCCCCGGGCGGCGTCCTTGTAAGTCACGTTGGCCGTCTTTATCAGCCACTTGTCCTTGTCGGCCATCCATCTGTACGTCAGCGACCCCCTTTCGAGCATCACCGCCACGTCGGTACCGGCCTCATAGGCGTTGAATGCGTCCAGCGCCTTGGTTGTTACGGTCGTGGTGCCGGGTTCAAACAGCTCGTCCCAGAACAGCGACTGCAGCGAGTGGAAGTTCAGGCCGCTCTCTCTGAGGAAGTCGACGTCGCTGTATGCCACCTTGATATATTGCTTGTTGATGCGGTCCATCACAAGCATGTAGTCGGGAGTCAGCTCTATGCGCCCCGCCTCGATGAGGCCCAGGGCCACCAGTTGCAGCCTTATCACCTCGTCGCGCTTCATCTTCAGGTTGCCCGACAGCGACAGGTCCTGTCCCCCTACGCTCAGGTTGAGCTTTATCTTCGACGTGACAAAGCGCGTGTCGGCATGGCTCACGGCAGCCACCTTGCGCAGCATCTCCTGCTTGCCGGTGTCTTCGGCCTTGGTGGTGACAGTGGTCTTCTCGGCCGTTTTCGTCGATCGGCACGACGTGAACGCCAGCAGCAGTGCCGGCAGGGCTATCTTTATGATGTCCAGGAGTTTCATTCTTTGATGTATTTTCGTTGTCTAATCTTCCTTGCGAGCAGCTTGTTGGCGGGGTCTTTAGCGGCCGCCCTGGCCCACAGCTCCACCGCCCCGTCAATGTCGCCGGCCTTGGCGTGTATGTCGCCGGCGTGCTCCAGTATAACGGCGCTGCTGTCCGAGTCGTTCTGCACGGCCTGGTCTATGTAAATCTTCGCCTCGGCATACCTTCCCTGCATGAACAGAATCCAAGCGTAAGTGTCAAGGTACGTGGCGTTCTTCGGCTCGGCTTTCACCGTGCGGTAGCTCATTTTCTCGGCCTTGTCGAGGCTGTCGCCGTTGACGCTCAGGTAGTATGCGTAATTGTTCAGGCACCCGATGTTGTCGTCTTTCCACTGCAGGCACGAGTCGTAGGCGGCGTATGCCTCCGCCGCGCGCCCCTTTTCGTAGAGCAGGTCGCCCATGACGGCGTAGAAGTCCGATACGATGTCGGGGTCGCTATGCTCGCCGATGACGCTTATTCCGTTCTGGAATGCGTTGAGGGCGCTGTCGTTGTCGTCCTTGCGGAAGTGTGCCATGCCCTCGTAATAGTAGAACGCCATCTCGTCGGGATTGTACTGCCTGGCCGCCTTGCACAGCTCTATCACCCTGTCGAGGTCGTCGCGCTGCCATGCGTAGGCCACGAGCTGCAGCCTTGCCGCGGCGTTGTCGGGCGTCTGTGCGAGCACCTTTTCCAGCACGGCCTCAATCTTCTCTTGCGGCATTTTCTTAAGGCTCATGTACGTGGCGTACAGTATGGCGATGTCGGTGCTTGCCTGCGGCTGTGCCATCATTCGGTCGAAGAGCCTCAGAATCTTGGTGCTGTCGCCCCCGCCGTTCTCGCTTTCGGCTATTTCTTGCCTCATGATGTACACCCGTGCGTCGTCGCCGGTGTTTTTGTTCAGCAGCAGCTGCATGGTCATCGAGTCGGCGTCGGCCGCCATGTCCTTCTGCTTGTAGTACGCCCTCATCGACAGTTGCGCCCTGTAGTTGTCGGGTTCAGCCTTGAGTATGCCGGTGTAGATGTCGAAGGCCTCCTTTTCCCGTCCGTTCATGAGCAGCGCGTCGCCATACATCCCGCGGTAGTTGAGGTCGTTGGGGTATTGGTCGGCCAGCTTTTTCATTTCGTTTATCGCGGCCTTCTTGTCGCCGGTGAGCGAGTATATCTCGCTTTTGGCGTAGGTGAGCCTTTCGTTTTTGCCTTCAAGGGTCTCGAGCCTGTCGAGCGTCTTGATGGTGTTGTCGTAGTCGGCCCTATTCTGGTACAGCTGCACGAGCATCTCCAGAATGTCTATCCTGCCCGTTTCCTTCTCTACGATTTTCTCGAGTGTGCCTATTGCCAGCGAGTCGTTGTCGTTGGTTACGTAAGCCTTTGCCAGCGTCTCGAGGTAGGTTGAGTTGTCGGGTTCCAGGTCGGCGGCTTTCTTGAAGCACTCTATGGCCTTGTCGTTTTGCTTCAGGCTCATGTAGTACTGCGCCAGGAAGAAGTAGGCCTCGGGTGCTTCGGGCCTGATGTGCACACAGTGCTTCAGCAGGTCGAAGGCCGCGTCGTTGTTGCCTTTTTGCCTTTGCAGCATGGCATCGATGAAGAACCGGTCGTAGCGTCCGGCGTCGTTGTTGCCTGTCTGCGCTGCGGCCGGGCATGCCACGGCCAGCATTGCGCTTGCGGCCATGGCTGTCAGGGCATGTGTCAGTCTTGTCATAATGGCTGTGGTTTGTTCGTGTGGGGCTCACTTCACGCCTGTGTGGCCGTAGCCTCCCTCCCCCCGTTCGGTGTCGTCGAGTGCGTCGACCACGGCAAACTCCGCCTGTTCGTGCCGTGCTATGACCATCTGTGCTATGCGTTCCCCGTCGTTGAGCGTGAAGTCTTCGGCCGACAGGTTCACCAGCAGCACCTTTATCTCGCCCCTGTAGTCGGCGTCCACCGTGCCGGGCGAGTTGAGCACGGTTATCCCGTTGCGCAGGGCCAGTCCGCTGCGCGGCCTTATCTGTGCCTCAAACCCCTTGGGCAGGGCTATGTGCAGGCCTGTGCCTATCAGGCGGCGCTCCATGGGGCGCAGCGTCACGGGCCCGTCGGTGTTGGCCCTGAGGTCCATGCCGGCGCTTTCTCCGGTGGCGTAGGCGGGCAGCGGGTGGTGCCCTTTGTTTATTACCTTTATTTCTATCATCTGTTGTGGCAGCCTTTTTGCTAAGGCGCAAAATTAGCCAATAATATCCGAAAATGCAATGCTTTTGCTTTTAAAAGTGCTGTTTTAACGGAAAAAAGCACTAATTTTGCATGGAAATGTTTAGATTGTGGAGTGGTGTGCCGGCTGCCCGCTGGCGGCCGCCGTGCCGGTGCCGGTGTGTGCCCCGGGCGTTGCCGCCCGCCTGCCGTTGCGCCGTGCCGCCGCCGGCCGGTTTTGGCCGCGCCTGCTCCCCCAGTGTTTTTCATTATGGATTGGCAACGACTTATCACCAACAAGCGCCTCGGCCAGGAGCATCGCCAAGGCCTGCGCCACGACGACCGCTCTGAGTTCAAGCGCGACTACGACCGCCTTATCTTCTCGGCACCCTTCCGCCGCCTGCAGAACAAGACGCAGGTGTTCCCCCTGCCGGGCAGTGTCTTTGTGCACAACCGCCTCACCCACAGCCTCGAGGTGGCCAGCGTGGGCATGTCGCTCGGCTCCGACGTGGCCCGACAGCTGTGCCGGCGCGACCCCTCGCTGCTCGAGGCAGGCGTCGGCGACATCGGCCAGATTGTGGCGGCGGCTTGCCTTGCCCACGACATGGGCAACCCGCCGTTCGGCCATTCGGGCGAGAAGGCCATACAGACTTTCTTCACCGAAGGGCCTGGCAGTACGCTCCGCGACAGCGTGAGCCCGGAGTTCTGGAGCGACATCACACATTTCGAGGGCAACGCCAACGCCTTCAGGCTGCTCACCCACCGCTTCTGCGGCCGCCGGCCGGGCGGCTTTGTCATGACTTACCCCACGCTGGCATCAATCGTGAAGTATCCGTACTCGTCGATGCTGGCGGGCAAGAAGGGCAAGTTTGGCTTCTTCGCCACCGAGCGCGAGGTGTACGAGCGCATTGCCGATGACCTTGGGCTGCGCAGGCTCTCGGCCCCGGGCGAGCCGTTGCGCTGCGCCCGCCACCCGCTGGTCTACCTGGTTGAGGCCGCCGACGACATCTGTTACGAGATAATGGACATTGAAGACGCACACAAGCTGAGGCTGCTGTCGTACGAGGAGACAGAGCGGCTGCTGCTCGGCTTCTTTGCCGCCGAGGAGCAGGAGCACATTCGACAGCGCATGGTCGAGGAGCAGCTCGACGACCTCAACGAGCGTGTGGTCTACATGAGGGCCAGTGCCATAGGGCGGCTTGAGGGCGAGTGCGTGCGCGCCTTCGTGGACAATGAGGGGAGCATACTTGCCGGCGACTTCGAGGGGAGCCTTGTCGAGGCTGTCTCGCCCGCCGTGCGCTATGCCTACCGCCGTTGCGCCGAGGTGTCGCGCAAGCGCATCTACCGCAGCAAGCCGGTGCTCGACGTCGAACTGTCGGGATATAAGATCATGGCCACGCTCATGGAGCAGATGGTCGACGCCGTGCTCCATCCCGACCGCTATTACTCGCGCCAGCTCATCGGGCGGGTGAGCAGCCAGTACGACATTGCCTCGCCCGACCTCGAGACGCGCCTGATGGCTGTCATCGACTACATCAGTGGCATGACCGACATATATGCCCTCGATGTCTATCAGAAGATGATGGGCATGGCGCTGCCGATAGTTTGAGTGTTCGGAAGGCAGGAGGCTTTTGGAGTTCAGGAGGCTTTTTAGGAGTTCAGGAGAGATTCTTTAGGAGTTCAGGAGGTTTTTGGGGAGTTCAGGAGTTGCAGGAGTACAGGAGTTCAGACAATAGTTTGGGAGACGGAATGCAGGAGACAGGAGTACAGACAATAGTTTGGGAGGCGGAGTACAGGAGTTCAGACAATAGCTTGGGAGACGGAATGCAGGAGGACAGACAATAGTTTGGGAGACGGAATGCAGGAGTTCAGGCAATAGTTTGAGAGGCGGAATGCATGAGTTCAGACAATAGTTTGGGAGACGGAATGCAGGAAACAGGAGTACAGACAATAGCTCGGAGCTTTGGCATGTTAATGCATTGTTTGCCCTTTTGTGCTCTTAAGCGTCTCACACTTCTTGGTTAGCATAAAGCTCCCCCGTCTCCCAAGCTATTGTCTGAACTCCTGTACTCCTGCAACTCCTGAACTCCTAAAGAATCTCTCCTGAACTCCTAAAAATCCTCCTGTACTCCTTAAGAATCTCCTGGACTCCCCAAAACCTCCAGCCTTCCGTCTCCCAAGCTATTGTCTGAACTCCTGTACTCCTGCAACTCCTGAACTCCTAAAGAATCTCTCCTGAACTCCTAAAAATCCTCCTGTACTCCTTAAGAATCTCTTGTACTCCCCAAAGCCTCCAGCCTTCCGCCTCCCAAGCTATTGTCTGTACTCCTGTCTCCTGCATTCCGTCTCCCAAACTATTGTCTGAACTCCTGTACTCCTGAACTCCTGAACTCCTTAAGAATCTCCTGAAAAATCAAAACACCGGCAGCGCCAGCAGCTGTTGCATCAGCGTCTTGGCCAGTCTCTCGTGTCCGGCGTCGTTGGGGTGCAGCCTGTCGGTGTCCGCCCGGTTGAAGTATTGCGCGTGCTCGTCAATCATGGGGTACAGGCCCGACAGCGCGTTGAGGTCAATCACCGGCACCGCCCAGATGTTGCCGGCCTCCTTCACCGCGTCGACATAGCTCGCAAGATATTCGCCGCACAGGTTGCGGTAGTCTTCGGTGGGTTGCCAGTTCTTGTCGTTCGCATAGAAGCCGGCGCGGTGTATGGGCGTGAGCAGCACAATCTGCTTCGTGGGATACATCTTCTTCACCGTGCTCAGCGCAATGTTGATGCGTCCGCGGTAGGTGCCGTTGTCCATGCACAGGTGCTGCTGCTTGCGGCTCACCAGGTGCTTGGGCTCGTGTATTCCCGCCATCACCTTCTCGTCGGTCTCCGTAAACCACTCGCCTATGGGCACCCCGGCGTTGTAGTCGTTGGTGCCGATGAATATCAGTATTGCGTCCACGCTGTCGCCGTGCTCGGTGTGCAGCTGCCCTGCCTGTCGCGGTATGTCATTCCACTGCCTGCCGCTCACGGCATACACATAGGGCGTTATGCCCAGCCAGTCTTCCAGGAATCCCCAGTACTTCTTTTTCGACGCCTTGTTGCGCGGGTCGGTTATCGAGTCGCCGAAGTAAGCCACGCGCTTGCCCTGCCACGGGTGTGTCATCACCGTCTGTGCCGCCGTGGGCACCATCATCAGTGCGCACATCAGCGCGCACGCCAGTTTCTGTCTTAAGTTGATGCTTGCCATTTGTCTTTACATTATATTAATTGATTGTGTCACTTGTGCAGTCTGTGGTTTTAGGTTTGCCGTCACGCTGTCACGCCCCGGCCCCGGTGCCGCCTGCCGCTGCGCCGCGGGCCGGGGCGTGGTGGATGCCGGGGCGTGGCGTTGCAGCCCGCAATGGCTGTGTTTTCATGGTGCAAAGTTAATAATCATTTTCCAATTACGGCCTCGCGGCGTTGCCTTTTTCCGGCGGGTGCGGCCCGTCGGCGCCACTCGCCGGGCGGCCCTGCGGCAGTAGGCGCCCCCGCTGCCTGTGCGCGCCCGGCCCTCCGGCCGTGGGGCGGGGGCCATTTTGGCTTGCCATACGGGCCGTTTGGCCCGGCCGAAAAGGCCGTTTCAGCTCTCCGTATGGCCCGTTTTGTAATTCGCTGCCTGTCAGGCCCTTGCGCAGCCTGCCCCCGGTCCTTGCCCGTCGCGGGCCGGGCGCCGTGCCGCCCGCGGCCTTTCTCGCATGTTGTTTTAATGAATGCCCGCAAGTTGCCGGGCAGCTATATGCGGCCCGAAAGCGCACGCAAGATGGTGGCAAAGATACAGAGGACACCTGCAAGGTCTGTCGTCTCGGTTAATTTTGAACAGCTACTTACACCTATATTATATATATCGGTGATAATAGTCTGTTGCGTCCGGCCGTCAAAGCCATCCGCGCCATCTCCCCCGTGGCCGCCCTGACTGTGCCTTGCCAGCGGCTTTGCCCCGGCGCGGGCGCTGCTCCCCGGCCGTGGCCCATGGCCGGCCTGCGCTGCCGTGGCTCGTGCGCGTTTTGCCCGGCCCTCAGCCTGTTGCCGGTTTGTGCCGCCCTCTTTCGCAAAACAGAGGCGGCAGGCCTGCCGCCACGCTGCCGTTGGTGGCGGTTGGCGGCCCGTCGGGGCAGCCAAATTAGTGTTGTCGATACATTTCTTGCCTTAAATTCCCGTTTCGTCCTTATTGTTTCATAATTCTAAGAGACGGACATGTTTTCACCATCCAGCCCCTTTTGCTCCGCTATGGCAGTAGGGTGGCGCAGGCGCTTACGGCATATAACGCTTTGTATCGCAGCATTATACGCTAATTATTCACTGAAGATGCGCTCTTCCCGCCATGTTTTTGCCGAACTTAACGGCCTTGGATATATTATGGGATATGTTTAGCAATCTTTTACGGATAATGATGTTTTTTAAAAGAAAGTTTGTTTCGTCGTGAAAATTAGCCTATCTTTGCCGTTGCAAATGCTGAGATTAAGACCGTATTAGCTGGTTTCTAAGGGAAAGATTAAAATTCAAAGCATTAAGTGAATCCGTCTCTTCCAACAGGGCGGATGGATATTTAGCCTTCCGGCTAAGGCCGCAGGCTCTGGTTTCTTGGCTTGCGCCATTGGATATGATTATACTATTTGGAATATAAAATAAGAGGATAATAACAAAGCTTTTATGAAGAAACGATTGGCGTCATTGGTACTGTGCGGCCTGTTGGGCTACATGTCATCGCCTGCGCAGAACGTGGCACTGAAGACCAACCTGATGTATTTGGCCACGGCCACGCCCAACCTCGGCGTTGAGGCGTCGGTGGGCCGGAAGCACACCGTGCAGCTCTTCTACGGCCTCCACCCCTGGAAGTCGGCCTCGGGGCGCAGCCTGCGCCACTGGGTGCTGCAGCCCGAATACCGCTATTGGTTCTGCGAGAGCTTCAACGGGTGGTTCGTGGGTGCCCATCTCATGGGCAGCGAGTTCAATGTCTCCGACTTCGACATGCCGTTCGGCCTTTTCGACGGGCTCAAGACCCACCGCTATGACGGGTGGTTTGCCGGGGGAGGACTCACGCTGGGCTATCAGTGGATGCTGTCGCGACACTGGAACTTTGAGGCTTCTGTCGGCGTTGGCTACGACTACATCAAGTATGGAAAGTATGAATGTGGCCGGTGTGGCGAGAAACTGCAGTCGTCGCATACCAACTACTTCGGCCCGACGAAGGCTGCGCTCAGTTTCATGTACATATTTTAATGCTTCATAAACCACAAGACGTATGCACACTTTCACACATTATATAATATGCTGCGCCATGGCGCTGTCGCTCGGGCAGGCTGCCCGGGCGCACAGCGGGGCGCAAAGGCTGGCCGCCGGACAGGTGCGCGTGGAGAATGTCAACGTAAGCAACGCCGGCGGAAGGCTTGTGGTGGGCCTCGAGCTCAACCTCGACTCGCTCCGGCTGCCCGCAAGCATGCAGTTTGTGTTCACGCCCGTGGTCAGGGGGCGCACCCAGACCAGGCGGATGCCGCAGATAGTGGTCAACGGGCGCAGGGCCGACATCGCCTTCAGGCGAGGGGCAAGCAAGCGCTTCGAAGCCGACGTCACGGCTGTAAGGCGAAAGAACAACACGCCGCAGACGGTGACTTACTCGGCGGTGCTGCCCTACGAACAGTGGATGGACAACTCCGACGTCGTGGTCAACGAAGACCTCTGCGGATGCGGCGACTTCATCGACAACCACGAGGTGCCACTGAAAAAGCTCAGGAAGCCTTTCATGCCATACCTCAGGCCGGCAGCCGAGGCACGCAAAGACCGCTCCGTGCAGGGCAGGGCTTACATAGAGTTCCCTGTCAACAAGACCACGCTCTACCCCGAATACCGCAACAACCCCGCCGAACTGGCCAAGATAGTAGAGACCATCAGGGTGGTGAAGGAAGACAGGAACACCAAGATATCGGGCATCGTCATCCACGGATTCGCCTCGCCCGAGTCGCCATACGACCACAACGCATGGCTCGCCGAACACAGGGCTGCCACACTGAAAGACCACGTCAGGAAGATGCTTGACATGGACAACTCGCTGTTCCGGGTGGGCTACACAGCCGAAGACTGGAAGGGGCTGCGCGAATATGTGGCCGCCAGCTCGCTGCCACACCGCGACGAGATTCTGCAGGTGGTCGACGACAGCCGGCTCGACCCCGACACGAGGGAGTGGCGCATCAAGCTGAGGTGGCCGGACGACTACCGCATCATGCTCGACGAATGCTACCCGACGCTGCGCCACTCTGACTATGTGGTGAACTACACCGTCAAGGCGTTCTCCGTAGACGAGACGCGCGAGGTGATGAAGACCAATCCCAAGCTGCTGTCGCTCGAAGAGATGTTCTTGCTGGCGCAGACCTACGAGCCAGGCTCCGGCGAGTTTAACCAGGTGATGGAGACGGCCGTGCGCCTGTTCCCTGCCGACCCGACCGCCAACATCAACGCCGCACTCGCCAGGATGGCTTCGGGCGACATCGACGCGGCAGCCGAGTGCCTCGACAAGGCCGGCAACACGCCAAGGGCCATCCACGCACGTGGGGTCATGGCACTGCTCAAGGGCGACAGCAACATGGCTCTCAGGCTGTTCCGCGAAGCGCTCGCAGCAGGCGACGCCGACGCGCAACGCAACATAGACATACTGGAACTGTGACAAGAGGGCTTTGACCCGGCAGTGACGCCACCACCCCGACATGGCTCTGCGGGATGGGGACGGCAGGCCGCAAGGGCCGATGCCATGGTACCAAAAGAGATAAACAAGACCAAATTAACAAACAATTATCAAAGAAAATCATGAAGAATCTGAAAAATTTCTCAATCGCATTGGCAGCGCTGATGCTTGGGGCCTGCTCTAACGACGAGGTCGTTCAGGATGGGGGCAGTGACCCGGTGTGGAACTCGGATGGCAAGGGCTATGTGAGCTTCTCTATACAATTGCCTACACAACCCAACACCCGCGCATGGGACGACGGTAGCCACTTCGACGACGGTACGCCGTCTGAGTATAAGGTGGAGAACGCCACGCTCATCTTGTTTACTGGTGCAGATGGAGTAGAGAAGGTGCACAGCGCCTATGAGTTGCATCCGAATTTCTCGCCAAAAGGCTCTGCTACCGACCAGATTACTACGACGGCAAAGATTACGCAGGAAATCAACAAGATTGATAAAACGACGCCAATCAAGGCTCTCGTGGTGCTCAACCACAACGATTTGTTCAAAGTCGCCGATGGTGGAGACCTCCAGGTGTCGGGTGTATCATATGTAGGCAAGACTCTTGAAGATCTAAATCAGGGTCTGAAGGCGTTAAAAACAGACTTCAGCTGGCACAAGGCTGGCCTGCTCATGTCTAATGCTGTGATGGCCGACAAGCAGGGCGGCACTGTAGCCCCGTCGGATGCAAAGATTGTTGGCCCGCTCGTGACCATCGACGGGGATAAAATTCGCCCCACACGTGCTGAGGCCGACGCCAACCCAGCTGCCACTATCTATGTTGAGCGCGCCGAGGCCAAGGTGACGGTCAACTCAGGCAATATCAACGAAACAACAGTTTCGAAGATGCCTTTTGAGATAGTTGGATGGGTTCTCGATAACACAAGCAAGAAGAACTACCTCACACGACAGACCATTGGCTTCGATAATTGGAAGAGTTATACTTCTGAACTTCTTGCCGGTGGAGCTAAAGACTATCGCATGGTGGGCAACAATGCCATAGCAGACGGCCTTTACAGACTGTATTGGGCTGTCGACCCCAACTATGCCAACATTAGCTCTGATCTTTCAACGGAGTATAGCACAGTTGGCGGGGCTACCGCCACCATCGCCAACGGCGCTATGCTGAAAGCCGACGGTGTGGCTCCCGGCTACTGCTTTGAGAACACCACCGACCTCGCACGCATGACCGAGCAAAACCTTACACGCGTCATCGTAAAGGCTAAGTTCAATAATGGCAATCCCTTCTACATCATCGACGGCAATGCCGAGAACACAAGCTCGTTCATGAATGAAGTTGCTGTGAAGAAAGAGGTGATGGCCCGCATGTTCACCAACCCTGAATTTGCCGCGTGGGCAAAGGCTAATGTTGCGAATGGCAATACTTTGAAGTCTGACGAGGATTTCGTAGTGGAACTGACCGAGGAGGCTGCCGGTGTTCGCAAGGTTAAGTCCATCGCTCTCAATGCCGCAGGCACGAAGAAGATGAAAGAGGGAGCTGAAGCAATGCCAAACAATGCAGTAACAACAGCCAACAAGCTTATCTCTCTGTCTTACTATGCCGACGGCATGGCTTACTATCCCGTTTACATCGCACACTTCGGTCAGGGCCAGACTCCGTGGTCTGAATCCGACTACAAAGATGCAACGATTTATGGCGCAGATAGCGACGCCCGCTATCTTGGCCGCTATGGCGTGGTGCGCAACAACTGGTATGACATCAGCGTGACATCAATCAAGGCTCTCGGCTCTCCCAACGTGACTGAGGTGACGAATGAGCCTGTCGACAAGAAGGAGTCTTACATCTCAGTGAAGATCAACGTGCTCTCTTGGGCAAAGCGCACTCAGTCTGTCGATCTCTGATAGGCCGATACCAACGTAAGCATTTAGATATCAAACCACACGAAAGTCCGGGGCGGCAACGCCGCCGCCCCGGATTTTAAAACCTCCGACGGGCGTCTGCCCATTTCGAAACAATAGCTGCTTAGGCCCTAAGCGACGGCGAAGCAGGCAAATAACGGCATCGCCATGCCATGGCATGCCACAAATGAAAGGAAACAACACTCCCGGCCGCGAGGGGAGACAACAGTTCTTGCGGGACACCCCAACGGGTGATTGACATGGAAAGGAGATGGGGCCTCGGCCGCAGATGCACCGCCAGGCAACCGTTGCCCGGCGATATTGCATTGCCGGAGGCTGCAATGCCAGCCCGGAGCAGGCACGGCCCGCCTTGACATCATTAGCGCGATAAAACAAAAAAACGATATAAATTATGAAACATCTGACGAAGATACTCATGGCGTGGCTGCTGTGGCCGCTGCTGTCTGCCGCTGTCTTGTCGTCATGCAGCATGATGCACGAAGACCGCGACGACTGCCCTACAGGCCTGTACCTAAGTTTCAGGTACAACTACAACCTGGAGCGCGCCGATATGTTCGGCGACCATGTGGGTGCGGTAGACGTCTATGTGTTCGACGCCGATGGACACTATGTCACCACTCTGGCCGATGCCAACCGCGGGCCGCTGCGCCCGCTCGCGGCACCGGGCTATGCCATGCACGCCAACCTCGCCCCGGGCAAGTACAAGTTCATCGTGCTGGCCGGGCAAGACGACTACGACGCACAGCTGGCACGGGGCCGCGACCATTTCATTCGCAGCGAGCTTGCACCCGGCGACCCCATGCAGGCGCTCAGCGTGAGGCTGCAGACGGTGGGCAACGGCGAGGCGCTGCTGCGAGTAGACAACCACGGCCTGCCGCTCGACACGCTGTGGCACGGCATGGAGACCACGCCGGTGGAGGTGTTTGCGGGGCGGCCCACTTACCACACAATACCACTCGTGCGCGACACGAAGAAGATTAACGTGACGCTGAGGGAGCTCGACAACCCTGCAACCATGGACGTGGCAAACTACGACATGGCCATCATCGACCACAACGCGACGCTAAGATGGGACAACTCCGTCGACGAGTCGCAGGCCGTGGTCTACACCCCGCACGCCACATGGAACACCAACGACCGCACCGGGGCTACCGACGCCAACAACGACCCCGTCGGGGGAGTAGGGCGGATGGCGCACGCCGACTTCATGACGTCGCGCATCATCATACACGACAACCCCGCCGACGACGGCGTGCTCACCATCAAGAACCGCACCACGGGAATGGAGGTGGTCAGGGTCAACCTGCCCGACATACTGTCAAGGCTGCGCAACGCCGAGGAGATTCACCGCTACTCGGCGCAAGAGTTCCTCGACCGTGGCTACGACTACCAGCTCGACTTCTACATCAAGGGCGACAGGCTGGCCTATGTCAACATCAGCATCAGCATACTCGGATGGAGCAAGCGCATTCAGTTCGAAGACCTCTGACGGTGGCGTGCGGCCCATGGTGCATCATACTAAAAACGTGAAACAAAGTGGAAGTGGCTGCAATAGCGCAGCCTGACGGGCCTGCAAGGCAGGCGGGGCCCGGCCCGGAAGCCACCGCACGGTGGCCTGTGCCCGGGCCGTATGCCCGCGGGGGGCTGTCAGCCCCGGCGATGCCGCGGCCCAGAAATACCTTCATAATATGCAAACGACAGCAAAAAACAAATACTTGAAGTGCGCGATGGCCTCGCTTGCCGTGGCCCTGGCGCTCGTCGGATGCTCCGGCGCCGACGAGCCCGGAGGCGATGTCGGCGGCGAGGGCCTGTCGTACGTCAGGCTGCACCTCACCATGACGGCCGCCCCAGCCACCCGTGCCAACCCCACGGGGGGCGAGCTCGGCGACGGCATGGAGGCGGGGCAGGACTACGAGAATGCCGTCGGCTCGGCCGTGGCCTTCTTCTTCACAGGCTCGCAAGGGGTTAACAGCCCCGCTGCCACGCCCATACAAGCCGTGGCGCTCTTCTCTTCTTTCCAGCCGTCGGCCCCCGATGCAACGCTGGCCAGCGGCGTCGACCGCTCATATACGTCGGCCCCCATGCTGGTAAATGTGGGCGGTGGCAACTACAACGTGATCGTTGTGGCCAACCCCGGCTCTGTGCAGTGGTGGCAAGACGCCGCCAACCGCACCCTCGGGGCCGTGCGCGACCATATTTACAAGGAGGCGTGGAAGGCTTCGGCGGGCACATACTCCGACTTCGTGATGACCTCGGCAGCCGACGCCTCGGCCAACCTGGCGTCGGCCACTGAAGAAAATCCCGCCGAAGTCACGGTGGGGCTCGAGCGCATGGCCGCCCGCATCGACTACAGGGCAAAGGCCACCTACGACGTGTCCGACCCGGCCTACACCGGCGCCACGGTCGAGATAATGGGCGCCACCATAGTCAACTCGCTCACGGCAGGCAGCTACCTGCTCAAGAGGGTGGCCGCCGAGCCCGACGCCGAGGGCGCCGTGGTGCTCGGCGACGAGACGGCCACGGCCACAGGCGTGCCCACCAACTACGTCATCGACCCCTGGACGGCCGGCAAGTCGGCCGACAACGCCACTTTCACCATCGACGGCGAAGGCGGAAAACCGGCCTCGGCGCTCTACGCCATGTGGTTCGGGCAGCAAGACAACCACTCGCTCCAAGACCTTACCGAGCTCGACAAGACATCTAAATGGGCCTCGATAACACCGCCGGGCACCGACATCGGCGGGTGGAAGCGGGTGGGCTACACGCTCGAAAACACCGCATGGCCCAATGTGTCGGCACCTTATTATCATACGGGAGTGGTGTTCAGGGCACTGTTCAAGCCCAAGGGGCTGCCGAACTATGCCGACGGGCGCACCTTCTTCAGGCTCCGCAGCAATCTCTACGCTTCGATGGAAGACATGATGTCGGCCCTCTACGGGGCGGACTTCGCGCGTTTCGACGCGAGCATCGACGCCTGCAAGTCGTGGGACGACGTGGCGGACTTCGCCCGGCAAGACCTGCTCGACGACGACCCCTCGGGCTACAGGACCTACCTCGAGGCTGCCGCTGCCAAGGCAGGGCCTTTCGACGACGCGGCCAAGGCGGCGCTCAAGTGGCGGGCCTACATGCTCGCCGAATGCGGCTACACAGCATCCACCGATGCCGACGGCACGTGGCGCGTGAGCATCGACAACGGCGGCAAGTCGACACGCAACGTGCTCAAGCCCTACGGCGTGCGCACTTACCTAGACTCGCAGTGCTATTACACATGGTGGGTGCGCCACGGCAACGACTCCGACGACGACAACGAGGCGCCCATGGAGCACGCCATCGTGCGAAACAACATCTATAAGCTCAGCGTTGAAAGCATCACGTCGATTGGTGGCGACATCCCCCCGGGCGACAAGACATTCAATGTCAGCGTCTACGTAAACGACTGGCTGGTGCTGCCAACCGAGAAGATAATGATGTAGCGGCGTGGGGGCTGCCACAGTGGAAGGGCCCCCCGAGCCGGCGCCATCAATCCAACAACGATACAACGAACAACCCTTATGTACAGAAAAAAGCATGTCATAGATACCGCTGTCATTCATTTGATATGGTTGCTTGCCATCATGGCGGCATCGTGCTCGGCCATAACCGACGACGTGCCCGCACAGGATGACGCGACGCTGCGGCTTAACATCGTGTCGCGCGACGAGGGGCGCCTCGACACGAGGGCCGTCACCGAGGCCGGCAACAGCCACGAGTTCATCCATAGGCTGTGCGTTCTGATTGTAGCCCCCGACGGCACCGTGGTTAAAAAGCTGCTGCCCAACCTCGACGTGGTTGCCCTCGCGCAGCAAGGCAACCTGCGCCGCTGGGCGTCGGACGACTTCACCATCACGCTCGGCGCATACGATGTGTACGCCTTCGCAAACATCGACACATACTACGACGGCCTGTGGGGCAGCCTCACCGGGCTTGCCGAGGGCGACAACATATCGGGCATCAGCCCCTCGCTGCGCTCCATCGTGCTCGCCGACCCGGCCTCGAAGATAGACCTTGTAGACTATTTCATACCCATGAGCGCCTATGCCCGCGTCAATGTAACCAAGTCGACGTCGGCCATCTCGATAGGCCTCGACAGGCTGGTGAGCAAGGTGCGCATGACAATACGCGGCAAGGCGGGCACCACCGTCACGGCCTTGAGCTTCGCAGGCTATGCCGACCGCGTGGGCCTCTTTGCCGACACGCCGCTCGGCGACGTCAAGACCATGGAGTCGAATGTGGTGGGCGTGTCGCCCAAGACGGTGCAGATAGGCAAAAAAGACAGCGTGTCGATAGCCGACTTCTACGTCAACTCATCGCCCGCAGGGCGCCCCTACAGCGTCAGCGTGGCCACCAACGAGCACGGCGGCGTGGTCTACATGGCCACCACGGCCCGCACCGAGCTGCCGCGCAACAGCATTTATCCCCTTATACTGCAGCTCAACGACTACGGACTCGACCTCGAGGCCGAGGTGTGGGTGTCGCCCATAGGCTCGCTGCCGGTGCCGGTGGTGGCCGACTTCGACGCCGCCGACACTTACAGCATAAGCATACCCGAGGGTGCCCAGTTCCGTTTTACCGTCAGGGGCATCTCGGCCGGCGGCACCACGGTGCCGGCGTCGCGGTGCGTGTGGAGCTTCGACGCCGCTGCCGTCAGCGGTGTGGCCTTCGACGGCTATGCCCCCGGCGCGGCTGTGGTGAAGGGTCGGGTGACTGCCCAGGCCGGCCTTACCATACCGCTGGCCGTGACTTCGCAGTGGCGGCAGGGCAATGTAGACTACAACCGTGGCTACACCGTGAGGGTTACCACGACCGATTTGTCGGAAGCCACCTTCAAGAACGTGGCGCAAGGCAGTCCGCTCAACGTGGAACGGCTGGTAGAGCTGAACACCGAGATGCTGAATCTGTTTAAGTGATTCAACAACAATGGCATTACACATCAACATAGGCATTACAATCAGATGAGAACAACGATTTTTGGATATAGCAAGAATGCATATTTCAGGGCACGGGCCGCAGCCATGGCGTTGCTGCTGATGAGTCTGCCGGCCGCTGCGGCCGGGGCTTCGGCGCTGCCGGCGGGGCACGCCCATACCGGCGATTCCGAGGCTTGGCAGGGCGCGGCCGTGGGCGGCTTCCATGCCGATGAGGGCCGCGATGGCCATGGCTCGCTTTCTGTTTATGGCCGCAGCCCGGTGGCCGTCCCCACATCGCTAACATCGCCCGTGCGCCCCGCGCCCGCTGATGTTCCGCTGCCCGGCGACATCGACGCTGTGCCGGCCGACACCATCAACGGCCGCCCTGTGTACCACAGCGTGTTTTACAAGCTGCACCCCCAGCAGATATGGAGAGGAGAAGAAGGCGAAGTGTCAAGCAATGACATCTTTTATCCGCTTGAAAGGAAGAGGGTGAACGGCACACGTATAAAAAAAACTAATCCCTTAAAGGACAAGGGCATGTTTGCCTTCCTTAATAGCCTCATGGCGCCGGGAACGCGCCATATTTTCCATCATTCTGATAGCAAAATTGGTGATGGTGTAAACTTGCGTTTTCAGCTTTTCGGGTTAGACTCGCTCAGATATGCCGACGGCACACTGGCCGAAGTGCGTTTTGTGCCATTGGCCTCCGAGACAAGGGTATATACTTCAAGCGGTAAGAAATGTCCGAGTATAGGCCACTCAAAAGAAGATTCTACTTGCCTGGAATTGGTTTGCCGTGACGTCAGGGCAATGGAATTTTCTGCCTATGCGGCCTCTGTGGTAGGCAAGGATGGCGAGCCGATAGACATGACAGACCAGAAAAATGGTAGCAATTGGGATTTTACAAACCCAGCGAGCGGCATCAATATCGAGGTAAAAGACATAGACTGCGCAGCCGACCATTCGTATGTCCGCGCCCAGATAGGGTTTACCTGGATGGGCCAGCTAAGCCAAGTGGCGTCGGTATTTGCGCCCAACAACGACGAGGTGCGCTTTTTATACCTTGTGTTAGACAAGAACAAGTTCTTTGCAGAATACCAAAAATATCTCAGGGCACACTTGTATGACGACGACGCCATGCGTCAGGCAAAGTATCACGCCCTGCGCCTGTCTATCTCGGATGTGGGCAAGCGCACCCTGGGCGCCAGGATTAGGGGTTACAGCCTTTACGAAGAAAACCCGGAGTATGGCATCGACGACAACCACTATTTACTTTCCGACAACAAAGATCCCGCCACCGGCGTGGAGTATTTCTACAGAGACGGCCCCATGGACTCTGTCTTGTTTTTTGATAACAGTGTAAAAAAAGATTTAACCAGGGGCTCTGTCAAAGGCGACATCCATTTCAAGGTTCCGTCCGGTAAGCAATATATAGTCTGCATGGCCCCTTTCTCGCCCGACTCTGTGATAACCGGCGACCTGCTCCAGATAGCCTCCGACCAGCTGTTGGCCCATTCCATGACCGACAGGATATTCTTCGTGCCGAGGCAGACGCTGATAAGGGCCAATGGCGAATTGATTGACGAGGGCGTTGACTATTGTGCCGGCGTCACCCGGTATGTTTCAGCCCAGGTTCGTGTGCCGCGCGACAAAGACGGCCATCGAACCTACGAGGTGATAAACCAAGGCGTGTTTTACGACTGGTTTCTTGGCGACCAGATGGTATTTTCGGTCACCGACAACCGCTTTGGCGGCGTGTCGCTGCAGCAGGCCCTGCTCGATTTTCGAGCGGTATATCCCGACGCAACAGAGCTGAGCGCCACGGCCACGCCATGGAGCGACGGCGAGCTGACCACACCCGCCGGCGACATGGCCACATTCACGCGCGACGAGTTTGACATAATAAACCACTACCTCAACCAGCCTCGCGACGAAGGCGGGATGAGCCAGCTGGTGCTGCGCCGCCGCGGGCTCGACGTGACGCTGCGCCTTGGCGTCAACAAGTTTGTGGTTGCGCCCATACACAAGCCCAACCCGCCGTCGGGCTCGCCCATCTCCATGACCGACTGGGACCGCATCTGCTGGAACCCGGTGCCGTTTTCAATCACGACCGACGGCAACGCCCCGTCGTTGCAACCCGGCTCCGAGCTCGTTGAATATCCATACCCCGACTTCAACCCCGCCCTGCGCATCAACCTGTCACAGTTGAAGCAGGCCCAGGGCAACAGGATGCGCGTAATGGTGCGCAATGCCGGCATTGGCGGCAAGCCCGGAGGCGCCACGGTTGGCCCCGTTACCGACAGCTGGGGTGGCTATGCTTATCTCGTAGGCACCGACGACCCGCAATACGACGAGGAGTTCACCAACGAAAACCTGACAGAGCAAGACATTCCGGCCGCCAAGCTGCTAAACCTGAACAGCAGTTCAATCGTTGCCAATCCGGCTTCGAGCTTCATGGAGTTGCAGCCCATGCCAACGCCGGGGGGCAAGTCGCTTCGCGAGGGATATACATATATATATTATGTACCGTTGAGCGTCACTGATAACAATACAGGCAAACCTGCCACGTGCAACGGCTCGATGATATTGCATGTAAAGGTGGTTCCCGAATACTTGGTATGGCAGGGCGGCCCCGACGACAACTGGAACAACGACGCCCTGTGGCGCCGCGCCGACCCCGCCGACCTCATGGCTCCGGCCGACGGCTACACAACCAATGCCGCCAACGGCACGTCGGCGGGCTTCGTGCCCACCTGCTACTCGTCGGTGGTGATGCCGGCCGGCAGCAAGTCAAGCCTATACATGCCCGACTATGCGGGCGGCGGCGACCGTGGGGCGGCCGACGGGCGCCCCGACAGCTATGGCCCGGCAACGCGCTACATAGGATACGACATGGTGGGCTACGGCACGGGCCCCGGCCTGGCCAACGTCACCGCCGACCCCGACTTCAGCCATGGCGGCACAAACGCTTCCATAGCGTCGGTGATAGGCGGCCGTTTCCGCGCCAACGTTTGCGACAAGATACATTTTGCCACCGGCGCCCGCATGCTCCACGCCGAGCAACTGGGCTACAGCAAGGCTTCGATGGATGTCGAGCTGCCCTCAAAGGCCTGGACCCTGGTGAGCACACCGCTGCTTTCGGTGTATTCGGGCGACTGGTATACGTCGCTCGGCGGCTCGCAGGCCGACGTGAGATATTTCTCCGACCTCACCTTCGACGCCTCGCGCAACAGCCGCCTGCAGCCGGCCGTCTACCAGCGCAGCTGGGACAATGCGGCGCGCATCATCGAGCAGGGCGGCGGCACCACGCCGGCATCGTTTGCAGCCGGATGGAGCAGCGCATACAACGACGCCTCGGTGGCTTATGTGCCCGGCCAGGGCTATTCGCTCAAGGCCACGGCCGTGGGCGGTGCCGCCGGCCGCCTGTCGTTCCGTATGCCCAAGGCCGACGCGGCCTACAGCGTGCCCAACGCGAAACTGCAGCGCAATGGCGCCGGCCGGCTGTTTGTCTCTGGGCTGCTCGACCGCGCCGACGGCCAGGCCCACTCGCCCAAACCCTATGTCGAGGCCGGGCTCACGGCCTCGCAAGACGGACTATACCTGCTTGTGGGCAACCCGTTTATGGCAGAGCTCGACCTGCCCCGCTTCTTCGAGGCCAACGACAACCTTGAGAAGGCATACTGGACTGCCACTGCCGACGGGCCCGTGGCCGGAGGCGCCGCCACCGACGGCAGCGGCTGGACCACGCCCGGCGCCACGTCGACCATACCGCCCTTCGGAGCGTTTTTCGTAAAGAAGGTGGCAGCCGAAGCGTCGAGCACAGTGAGGTTTGCCCCCGCCATGCAGGCGTTTGCCGATGGCGCAGCCACCTCGCCGGCCCACGCCCCCGTGCTCACGGTGGCAGCCTCGGCCGGCGGCCGGCGGTCGGCAGCGGCCATAGTGCCGGCAGCCGGTGCAGCGGCCGAGGCCCCGGCCGGCGCCGGGGTAGGGCTGCTGGCCCCCTTCGGCGCTGCCGATGCCGACGTGCCCTTGGTCTACACCGTTGGCCGTTCGGACGCCTTGGTTGTCAACCGCGTCGGCGGCAGCCGGCGCATACCCCTCGGCGTATTTGCCGAGAGCGGGCAGCGGGTTGAGCTCACGTTCCACGGCGTCGACGCCTTCGAGGGCGCGCGCCTTTACGACGCCGCCACCCGTACGGAGACGAGGCTGGCCGACGGCTACACCATTGCCGTCGACGGGCCCTCGCACGGACGCTACTACATATTGGTAGACCGTCCGTCGGCCACCGGCATCGACGAGGCTGCGGCCGCGGCCGACCTCTCGGCCTACTCCATGTCGGCCGGCGAGATAATCGTGGCCGCGTCGCAGCCCATAGGCCGCGTCAGGGTCTACAGC
Organism: Marseilla massiliensis; assembly: GCF_023336985.1. Classification (NCBI taxonomy): domain Bacteria; kingdom Pseudomonadati; phylum Bacteroidota; class Bacteroidia; order Bacteroidales; family Prevotellaceae; genus Marseilla; species Marseilla massiliensis. The sequence goes on from NZ_JAMBLP010000027.1 coordinate 33,633, forward strand.
CCCTCAGGCTCGCTCCTGGCCACGGCCGACGCCTCCGGCCGGGGCGAGTGCCGCATAGCCGGCCTTGCCCGGGGCTTGGCCGTGGTAAGCGTAGAGCTGCCCGGCGGGCGTGAGTCGCGCAAGGTCATCGTAAGGTGACCCGGCCCGAGGCGCCCCGCACAGCCGCGTGAGGCGTGGCGCAGGCCACAGGGGGGCAACCCCCGGGTGCCGGCCCCGTCGGCAGCGGCGGGCGCAACCGCACATCAACAAGGATTTTCTTATCAACCCAATAGTACATTACAGAAAATCGTATTTCAAATTTGAAATACCCGGGCCGTTCGCAGTGATGCGCGCGGCCCGATTAGTTTTTGCCCAGTCCGGCCGTCAAGGGCCGAGGCTGTCTGGCCTGGTTGCCGCGCATACTGGCAGCCCGCATTGCCCGGGGTGGCGCGTTGCGCCGGGGCCGATGGCCCGCCGATGCCCCCACCTCATGATGATAGCCCCCCGCAGGCCGCCCGACGGCAACAGAGGCATGCCCCCGGCGGCCCGAAGGCCTGTTTGGGTTTCAGCCCAACCGTCTGCCGGGCCTATTGCCGGTTGTAGCTTTGCGTATGCCATATTCCCCGCCATTCTCATTTCCCCATGCCCCGCCGTGCCCGCCGCCCGCATGCAGCCTCAAGGCGGCCGCACAATGGCATGCACGGCGCAACAGGCAGTTGGAAACAGATTGCCGTCAGACTGGGCACAGTCATGTGAACGTATTTCAAGGCTCTGAGCCCGGGTGTGGCGCGCCATACAACCGGCTATGCCTTTGAAGACGTCTATTCAACAAAGTTTAAGCCGACGGCAGCTATAGGGCGCAAGCATCAAGTGGTTTTCTGCCGGCCGGTTTGCAGCGTCTGCCTATGGGCAGTTGTCCAAAATCAATTACCATCAATTTGTGAGCTGTTTCGGAGATGAAGGCCACAGTCTGAAGAGAGAGCGTGGCGGGCTACGCTATGGATGAGACTTTGGCATGCGGCCCGAAAGCGCACGCAATATGGCGGCAAAGATATAGAGTAAGCCTGCAAGGTCAATAGTATCGGTTGATATTGAACAGCTGCTTATGCCATTTCGCGCTGCAAAACAGCCCGTATGGCACTGCAATATGGCCCGTTTGGCAGGCCTGTACGGCCCGTTTGGCCTTGCCTGGCCGCGGCCTTTTGCAACCCGCTGCATGCCAGCCCGTTGGCCATTGCGCCTACAGCCGCCCACACCGCAGCCTAAGCGCAGGCTGCGGGGCAGTTGTCACAAGGCCCGGCGTGCGGTTGCGGCTCGTGAGTTCATGCCCCCGCCGGTGGCGCAACGGCGCCGGGCGAGGGTGTGCTGTAAGAAAAACACCATTTGTTTGCGGATTTTCACGCCATTTTTTTTGAGAATCGGAATGATTGGATTACCTTTGCAACTGTTATAGATTAAATTGAAATTATTATAGTCTGTGCCCACCCGGCATAGCCGAGTGCAGGTTTCGTAATAATGATATCACCTTGTGGCAATGGTATTATGCCGCCAACCTGGGTTGTCAGGCCATTTATTGGCAGTTAAGCATGTAAGTACATTTATTGGGTATGTATAATATATTAAGATGTTTGTTTGGCCGATGGAGCCTCGTAAGGCGTGTCGGCAAAGGGCGTTTCTCGTATGCCGGGCCATACCATGGCGGCCACGCGAGCTACGTTTACCTTGAAACGCCGTCGGGGCGCGTCTACGACGGTCCGTTTTCCTTTTCCGGCGGGTCGATGACGGCCCGCACGCTGTTTTTCAACAGTCCCTACGACGACGGCATCATCAAGTTTGGCGGCCGTTACTCCAGGGGCCGCAAGACCGGCCGGTGGAAGTACCAGCGGCGGGGCAGGGGCTACAGCCGCCGTCTCATGGTAGACTATGTAGACGGCATCCCCGAGGGCACGGCCTGCTACATAGGCCGTGGCAACACCTACGGCATAGGGCCGCGCTCGCGCACGGTGATGCTCACGCTGTCGATGGCTGGCGGCAAGCCCGTGGGCCCCATCAGCGGCCGTTTCGGCGACAGCCCCTTCAGCGGGCAGTGCGACGCCGACGGCTATCCCGACGGCATGTGGGTTTACGGCTCCACGTCGCGCAAGCGCACGTCGGTAGACTATGAGCACTGGGAGCACGGCAAACTGCTGGAGTCGTACACGCTCGACTTCTCTACCGGCCACAGGAGCGAGAAGGCGCCCTCGATGCTGGCCATGGTGAAAGACATCATCTGCGAAGAGTGCATGCCGCTGGTCAACTCGGTGCGCCGCAACGCAGCTGTGTGGGACGGCGACATCAAGGTGAAGGAGGCCTGAGGCTGGCCGGCGGCCGCGCGCGGCCATGAGTTTATGAAACCCAAAAAGGTTCACCAGATAAATCCAGGAGGCTTCTTAGGAGTTAAGGAGTTAGGAAGTTAAGGAGTCAAGACATTGGTTATGGGCTTGTTTTGGAGGAGGGAAACAGGAGATGTGAGTACTGACAATAGTCATGGAAACATAGCAGCTCTGGGAGCATAGGGAAAGTGTTGCAGGAAGAGATGATAGTCAAATACTATTGTCCTCTAACTCCTTGTAACTTCTTCTACCTCCCTCTACCTCCATTCTTACCTCCTAAAAAGCCCCTGTGTTTATCGGGTGTTCTCCCAAAAAGGCTGAACGGGCGCCTCGGCGCATCCGTTCAGCCTTGTAAGTAGGTGTTCATAATTAATTGCCATCAAATTGTGCGCTATTTCGGAGATGCATGCCAAAGTCCGAAGAGGGAGCGTAGCGGGCTACGCGACCGATGAGACTTTGGCATGCGGCCCGAAAGAGCACACAAGATGGTGGCAGAGATATAGAGGACACCTGCAAGGTCTATTGTATCGGTTAATTTTGAACAGCCACTTATTGCCTTTGCCTTCAACCGAGCACAAGGTGCTTCATGTGGTGGCCCCCCCAGCTGTTGGTGCCGTCGGGGCGGAACCCCACCTTTATGTACAGCCTCTCGGCGTTGGGGTTGTTGTTGTCTACCAGCAGGGCGAGCGGGCCGCATCCGCATTGTTCGGCCTTGCGGGCCGTGGCCTTGAGCAGCTCTTTGGCAATGCCCTTGCCCCGGTGGTCGGGCGCCACGGCAATCGAGTCGAGGTATAGCTCGCCGGCCTTGGTCTCTTCGGGCATGCTGCAGAAGTCGCGCCCGAAGGCCTCGCGCACCGCGTCGATGAATGGCTGGCGCAGCCGGCGCAGCTGTGCGCCGTCGTAGCTCACGCTGACGCCTATCACCCTGTCGTCGCCGTCGACGGCACAGATGGCGTTGATATAACTGTACTGTGTGTCTTGCCTCTCCACGAGCGCCGTCATCAGACGGTGGAAGTCGTCGGCCGTGTGGTCGTCGCCATGGAAGTAACGGCAGCATTCTTCCGACATTGCCTGCATTATCAGCCAGGCAATTTCCGGGGCGTCGGAAGGGCGCCCCTGTCTCAGAGTCGTCTTGCTGTGCATATATGTCAGTCGCCGCGGGCCTTAGTGCCCCCGGCGCGTTGTGCAAATTTACGCCTAACTTTCCGCCCGGCCAAGCCTTTTATTCTTTTTTATGAAATACTTTGGCGCATTACAGGCCTTTTCTTGTAACTTTGTAGCCGTAACATGCCCTGTCGGGGCGGTGCCCTTGGCCCGCCGCCGCCGGGAATAAAGGAATGAATATGGATTACAACAACGATTTTGAAATCAAGGAAGTGGCCCGCGGCACCGACATGCCGGTGGCATCGGCCCTTCCGGCGCTCATGCGCAAAGTGTATGTATGGATGACGCTGGCCCTCGTGATAACGGGCTTCACGGCCTATGCCGTGGCCACGAGTCCGGCCCTGCTCATGGCCATCGTGGGCAACAGGTTTGTGCTGCTGGGGCTCATCGTGGCCGAGCTGGCTCTCGTGGTGGGCATCTCGGGTGCCATCAACAGGCTGTCGCTGACGGCGGCCACGCTGATGTTTGTGCTCTACTCGGTCATCAACGGCGCCACGCTGTCGGTGGTGTTCCTGGCCTTCACCATGTCGTCGATAACGAGCGTGTTCTTCATCACGGCCGGCACGTTCGCCACCATGGCGCTCGTGGGCTACACCACCAAGAAAGACCTTACGTCGATGGGCCGCATGCTGTTCATGGCCCTCATAGGCCTGGTGATAGCAACCGTGGTCAACATGTTCATGCGCAACTCGGGCCTCGACATGATTCTCAACTATGTGGGCGTGCTCGTGTTTGTCGGCCTCACTGCCTACGACACGCAAAAGATAAAGGAACAGCTCATGATGGCCGGCGACGCCGGCGAGGCCTGGCAGAAAATGGCCCTCGTGGGGGCGCTGACGCTCTACCTCGACTTCATCAACCTGTTCCTCTACCTGCTGCGAATCCTCGGCAAGCGCGAGTGACAACGGCACCACGGCTTTGAGCCTATGACTCTGTTTAGGTCGCTCGCGCTTGGCGCTATGCTCGTGGCGGGCGCGGCCTGTGCGAAAGCCGCCGCCCTCCGGGCCGACTCCGTAATGGAGGCGGCAAGGGGGGTGGCGGCTTATTTCATGCGCACCTGCCCCGACGTGGGGGCCGACAGCCATGTGGGCGGCAAGCGGCGCAACAGCCGCATCTGGACCAGGGGCGTGTTCTACGAGGGCCTGCTCAACATCTACCGCGAGGAACAACGCCCCGAGTGGCTCGACTATGCACTGAGCTGGGGCGAGTTTCACCGCTGGTACAGCTGCACCGACAGCCAGGCGCGACATGCCGACTTCCAGTGCTGCGGCCAGGCTTACCTGCAGCTGTACATGCTCGACACCACGGCCGTGGAGCGCATGAGCCACATCAAGATGCGCATCGACGCCATGATGGCCACCGACAGGGTGGACGACTGGTACTGGGTGGACGCCATACAGATGGCCATGCCCATTTTCGCCATGCTCGGCACCATCACCGGCGACGGGGCATACTGGGAGCGCATGCACGACATGTATATGTACACGCGCAACAGCCAGGGCGGCGACAGGCGCGGAGGCGGCAGCCCGCTGTTCAACGAGGCCGCCGGGCTGTGGTACCGCGACTACCAGTACGACCCGCCATACACAGACCTTGTGGAGACCGACAAAGACTGCTATTGGGGCCGGGGCAACGGATGGGTGTACATGGCGCTGGCCCGCGTGATGCAGTTTACGCCCGCCGGCGAGCCCCACCGCGCCGACTATGTGGCCGACTTCAGGCGCATGAGCCGCGCCCTGCTCGAATGCCAGCGGCCCGACGGGGCGTGGGGCGTGAGCCTGGCGGCGCCGTCAAACCTCGGCGCGCCGGGCAGCGAGGGGCCCGAGATGACCGGCACGTCGCTGTTCGTGGGCGGCATGGCCTATGGCGTGCGCGCCGGACTGCTCGACAGCGCCACCTACATGCCCGCAATAAGGCGGGGATGGGAGGCCATGCGGCGGGCCGTACACGGCGACACCGGCTTTGTGGGCTATATGCAGGGCACCGGCTCGAAGCCCGAAGACGGCGGCCCGGTGACATACAACTCGGTGCCCGACTTCCAGGATTTCGGCATAGGGTGCTGGCTGTGGGGAGCAGCCGAGGTGCATGCCCTGGCCGTAAGCACCGGCGAGGGCGGCACGTCGGCAGTGGGCGGCGCGCGTGTCAGCCCGGGCAGTGACGGGGCGTACTACGACCTGTCGGGGCGCAGGGTGGACAGCCCCGTGCACGGACGCATTTACATCCGAGGCGGGCAAAAGGTGGCTTACTGACGGCTGCACGGGCCCTTGCCTGCCCATCCGCCAACCGGCAGGCTGGCTTCGGCACCGCCCTTGGCGCCAGGCCGGCGGCTCTCACTGGGCGTTTTCCTTTTCAATGTGTTTCACCGGCAGTTTCCTTTCACTGCATTTTTTCTAATGATTGTCCGCATCCGGGCAAATGCGGGCATTCATATATATTATATATTGTATGCCATATATTGTACTTGATGTTTGTCAAGTGAAATATAAAAAAACGTTTTCCAAAGGCAAAAAAATCCGC
>NZ_JAMBLP010000028.1:0-37233 GCF_023336985.1 Marseilla massiliensis
CCATACAAAATAATTCTGTAATTCTGCAAAAAGGATATACCCCTTTGAAATCAAGAGAGTTAGAAGAATTACCTCGTTTTCGGGTAATGAGTTGGCAACCGTTCCAATTGCCGTGGTCTGCATCGCTTTGCTTGTTCAAGTAACTCTTCGGATGCAAAGGTACAAAAAATATTCAGGCTGAAAGAATCATCCCAAATATTCTTCAGGGCAACCGCACCAAAATAGTTTATAGCAACAGTCAGTTCTAATTGTAGATTCAGGTAGAATCAGTACTTTTGTACTATGAATATAGCCAAACCTTACTTCAGTGAAGTTACCGACCCTCGTGTAACAGGTCGTTGTCTACATCTGCTGTCAGACATTCTGATGATAGGCTTGTGTACCTACCTGACCGGAGGTACGGATTATGAGGATATGCGTATGTTTGCCTTGGAACGAGGCAGTGAGCTCGGTGATATGCTCTCTCTGCCAAACGGTGTCCCTTCAACGGATACTTTCGAGCGTGTATTCGGTCGGATACATCCGGCAGAGCTGGAATGCTGTCTTCGTTCCTACGGCAAGGACATCTTGAATGACTTGTCAGAGAAACAGATAGTTATAGACGGAAAGAAGCAATGCGGTGCCTCTCCGACATCCCGTGGGAACAAGGGACTCTATATCCTGAACGCCTGGGTGAGTGAGAACCGTTTCTGTATCGCCCAGGAAAAGGTGGAGGATAAGTCCAACGAGATAACAGCCATCCCTGAAATCCTTTCGGATATCGATATCTCAGATGCCGTTGTTTCCATCGATGCCATGGGGACGCAACGTGAGATTGCGGAGCTGATTGTCCGCTCGGGCGGTCACTATCTCCTCGCCGTAAAAGAAAACCAACGCTCCTTGTGCGAGGATATGGAATGCGCTTTCCGGGTAAAATCCCATACGGATTTTTATGAGGAGGTTGATGCCGGACATGGACGAATAGAGACACGCAGGTGCAGTATCCTACCTGCAAGGGATTACCTGATGGAGGAGACACTCGAGTCGTGGAAGAATCTTTCCACCATAGTAAAAATAGAATCCATCCGCGAAATCAAGGATCGGATAACCCGTGATATCCGTTACTACATCAGTGACGAGAAAGAGCCGAAAGCTTCCTATTATGCAGCATTGGCAAGAGGACACTGGAGTATTGAGAATCAGCTCCATTGGCATCTGGATGTTACCTTCAAAGAGGATGAATGCAGGGCTAGAAAAGGATTCGCATCGCAGAACCTTTCAGTATTGAGAAAGATTGCTCTGCATATCGTTTCGGAACAGAAAGACAAACTGAGTATGAAACGAAGACTCTATAAGGCAGCGTTAGACATAAACTACTTGAAAAAGCTACTGGAATTTTGATGCGGTTGCCCTGAATATTCTTTCAGCCTGTTTTGTATCCACCATTATGTTGTTTGAGGCTTGAAATAATTAACAAGCAAGGAAGCCACAGTAAAAGCGATTCCCGTCCAAGCCACGCCTGCCCATCCATAATGTTGCCAGGACAGACCGGAAACGAAAGTGCCCGCAGAACCGCCCAAGAAGTAAATGGTCATATAAACGGTATTGACACGATTGATGGCAGATGCGTCAAGGGCGACTACGCTGGTCTGATTCGACAAATGGATGCATTGCATACCGGCATCAATCAACAGGATGGCAACTATCATCCACAGGTAGCTGTCATTCCCTAAAAATGCCAGCAGCCATGCAGCCAATACCACACATCCTCCGGCAATAGAAAAGAACCTTGCACCGTACTTTTGGATATAGCTGCTGATGAATACGACCGTGGATGCACCTGCCAGTCCGCACAAACCGAGTGCCCCGATAATGTCGTCACTTGCAAAGAAAGGTTCCTGTTTCATCCGGAAAGCAAGGCAACTCCACAGGGCGAAGAACGAGCCATAAGCCAATGCCGCCCTCAGCGATGCGATACGCAAGTACGGGTATTGGGAGAGCAGACGCAACAAGGATTTCATCAGCCCTGCATAACTTTCTTGAGAGCGGGCAGACAGCACGGGCAGCATCTTGTAAATCATCAGAAAACATCCGAGCATAAACACGCAAGCCACGAAATAGACGGAACGCCATCCCCACACATCAGCCAGAAAGCCACTGAAGACCCGCGAGCCGAGAATGCCTATGAGCAAGCAGGATTGTATAATGCCCACATTGCGCACCTTGTGTGCAGGTGCTGAATGGTAAGACACCAACGGGATGAAGAACTGCGGCATGACCGAAGATGCGCCGGCAAGCAAGGATGCGCCCCACACCCAGTAGATGTTCGGGGCAAGGGATATGGCAAGCAAGGCGCACGCAGAAACGATATAATTGGTCAATATCAGCTTCTTTCGTGAAACCAAATCACCCAGTGGGATGACAAATACAAGTCCGGTCACATAGCCTATCTGGGTCAATGTCGCTACCATGCTGGCAGAAAAGTCATTTACCGCGAAGTCTTTTGCCATGCTGCCCAACAAAGGCTGGTTGTAGTAACAGTTGGCGACGGAAAGTCCGGTAGCGGCTGCCATCAAAGCCAGCAGAGGTGCCGGAATGCCTTGATTCTCCCTCAATTCATACTTCATTTTCCGCCTCCTCTCAATATGATACGACTTTCAATCCAATCAAGGAAGCAATGAGTGTGAACAGGAAGAAAAGCCGGATGGGAGTGGCAGGTTCCTTGAAAACGAATATTCCTATCAAGACCGTGCCGACCGCCCCGATGCCTGTCCAGATGGCGTATGCCGTACCCAAAGGCAACGTCTGCACCGCCTTGGCAAGCAAAGCCATGCTCAGTATGGTGGAAGCAAGGAACCCGCTTCCCCACAGATAGAATCCAATACCCGATGCCGCCCTCGTTTTCCCCAAGCAGAATGTAAGGCTTACTTCAAACAATCCTGCCAACAATAAGATTATCCAATTCATACCTATGATTTATTAAATTCGGGCGCAAAAGTAAGCAAGTACTCCCTAACAGCTTTTTACATTTGGCAAAAACCGATTTTGCATTTGACAAAAAGCAACCGTTCATTCTCGTTTCTATGTGCTATTTTATAATTTTGCACACCGAATACAACAATGCGCTATGGATATAAAGGAAATCATCAATCAAAGATATGCTATGCCGGACACGTCTTTGGACAAGTTGCGGCAATGTTTGACGGAAGTTTCGTATCCCAAAGGATTCCGCGTGCTGGAAAGCGGCAAGGTGGAGAAGAACATCTTTTTCATCAAGGAAGGCATTGTCCGCGCCTATACCTCGGTGGACGGGAAGGAAATTACCTTTTGGTTTGGCAAGGAAGGAGCGACCCTTGTTTCCATGAAAGGCTATGTGAATGACGAGCCGGGATATGAAACAATGGAGCTGATGGAAGACTCGATATTATATGTATTGGAAAGGAAAGAACTGAAAGAGTTGTTTTCGGAAGATTTACATATCGCCAATTGGGGGCGGCGTTATGCGGAGATGGAGTTGCTTGCCACCGAGGAACGGTTGATTTCCATGTTGTCCGCCATCGCCTCTGAACGTTATAAGGAGTTGTTGGAGAAAGAACCTGATTTGTTACAGCGATTGCCGTTGGGAAGCATCGCCACTTATTTGGGTATCACACAAGCGAGTTTGAGCAGGATTAGAGCACAAATAAAGTGACGTTTCAACCAACGGGAGGGTAGCAAGCGGTTTGAGGCAGACCAAAACACAAACTTGCGATCCTCCCGTTTGTCAGATTTACAACCCTATTCCTTTGTTTTTACGAGGCGATATAACCGTCTTCCGAATGGATGAAAACAGCCTGTCGAACTGTTCCTTGAACCATTCGCCAATCACTTGCCCATTGATTGCAAGTGCGAGTTTGGATTTGTCCGCCGGGTCTTTCACCACTTGGAAACCAGCCCTTTCGGTCATGAACTTCCTCCTGTGTTCCTCCGAATAGAGTTCGCCTTCGTAGAACAACGGCTTGCCGCTGATGAGCGTGGCGGTCTGCCTCTCGTTGAAGCCGACTCTGAGGCAGAACTCCTCCATATACACCAACTCTTGGAACAACGGAAACCATTTCTTGGCTTTCTGGATGATAGATTTCAGGAATGACACTTCCTTTTGGTGTGCCGTTTCCTTGTCCGCCATTTCCCTGCGGTGCTTGGATTGCAGTTCCATAAGCTGGCGGCTGTGTTCCTCCTGCTGCCGCTCCATCTGTTGTTGCAACAACTCAATGCTCTCATCACGAGCGGCGACCTCGCCTTGCAAGGTGCGGTTGTCGGCTTCAAGCTCTTTCAATTTGCCGCTTCCCAAAAGAGAACCGACCTTTGCCACAAGTGCAGCTTTTGCCTCGGTCTTGGCGGCTTCCAGCTTCTCCGACTTGATTTCCTTCCGCACTTCGTCAAGTTGCCTTTCCGCCTGCTGTTGCTCGTCCTGCAACTGCCGCATGTTGGCTTCAAGCTCTCCCGTCTGCCGTTTCAAGTCACGGTAGTATTGGGCGGTGGTGGTGTGCCGTGCTTCTGAACCCCGTATGCCACGCTGCAAGCCGTACTTCGACATCGCTGCGGCATAGCTGTCGTGGTAGGCGGCAAGCCTTTCTCGGGTCAGGAGGTCATCGGCGCACAGGCGCACGGCGTCGGCTTTCTTGCGGTAGGTGCGTTTGCCCTCCGTCTGCTTCTTCCTTGCTTTCCTGCGCTCTCCCGTCACAATCGGCACGACCGCTGCGTGGATGTGCGGCGTGTGCTCGTCCATGTGCAGCACTGCCGAAACGGTGTTCTCCCTGCCGAATGTGCGGTGCAGCCATTGCAGGTTGTCATCGCACCATTCGGATAGTCTGCCCTCGTCCTGCACCCTCGCCATGTCCTCGTGCGTACCCGAAAGCACGATGCGGATTGCCCTCACTTGGTCGGGCGTTATCTTCCGTTTGATGCCCGCCGTGCGAATGCGGTGGCTTATCGCTTCGGTACGGTCTGCCACGCCGTCGGGGAACTGCACCAGCTCACGGTTGAGGTGGGTGCGTGTGGGGTCTGCGTTCTTGGGCGTAGTCTTGCGTTCGATATGGTCGGATGCGCCCGTGTCAGCCGACCCTTTCGCCTTGTTGATTTGGATGCTGATATATCCCATGTTCGTTTCTTGTTTTTGAGGTTGTACAAACTTGTCTGTCGGTGTCCGCCTGTCTGCGGTCATAGCCGCACGGGGCAAGCGGGGGTGTCCAGAGGGGTGCAACCCCGCTGGCTCATTGGGGTGTTTTTAGCATTAGCGTCAGCGGTGCGTGAAGAAAACGCCCTAATGAGCTATGGCTTTTTGTTTCCCCAAAAGCCTGCGATGGTGTCGGCGGTGATGTCGGTGGACATTGGTCGCCTTTTTCTTTTTGCCAGCCTTGCATGATATTCGGTGCCGTTATGCCGGCATAATTGCCTGTCGGCACACGGGCATACAGGCAAGGATGGTGCTGCCGTTTCCTCGATGGACTTGTTGAGGGGTGTGATGATTGGACAGTCTAATACACTGACAGCTAATAGAATAACCTTTCATCAGCGTTTCATCAAACCGCTCGCCAAAAGGAAAGTGATGTGTAAGGTTGTATCCGTTTTCTCTTTTCATCAGCCCAATCCTTTTGTTGAGTGTTTGATGAGGATGTAAACCGCTGTTATTCTTTATGTTTATATATGATTTCATCATTTCATCAAAATATCAGAGCATTTCCAACTGTGATTTGCTTACCGTGTAGTAGCGTCCAATCCTCCTGACGGGTGAGTAGCGGCATTCACGGTTGTAGTCATATTGGTAGGTCGTGTAGGAAAGCGAATTGGATGCAGGAGCCAGCTTCCAGCACTCCTGCACCACTTTCCGGACCTGCGACTTCTCCACCTTGACTTGCGAGCAGACGAGCAACGGGATGATGTCATTGAGGCAAAAAGAAACAGAACTGACATCCACGCTTGCCATGATGTCGAGCAGCAGTTCCGCCATCTCTATCTCCAAACGGTTGCGGTTGCTTCGGATTATCTTCCGCAGGGCATCCGTTTCCAGCCGCTTCGGGTTGAACCACATGCGGCTCTCCTTTTCGCTGGATAGCTTCCTGTATTGCAGGAAATGGAGAAAGGCGGGTATCTCCGCTTTCAACTTTTGCAGGAATTCGGTGTCATCACTCCGTAGCGGCACAATCTTCCGCACCCAATAGCGTGTTTCACCTGCGTCAATGATAACGGGCAGATGCTCGTTGTTGGAGCACAACACGAACTTGGCGAAGAAGCCTATCTCGTCACGGTCTTTGCCTTTCGCCTCCACCTTGTAGGAAAGCGTGGTGCTGAGGTTCTTCAACCGTTCGCTGTCCTCACGGCGGTTGAGCAGCACCTCGTCCACCATGATGAGCAGCTTGCCCGCCCAGTCGGAATTGAACTGGCTGCGGAAGTCCTCGTTGGTGTTGAACGTCACGTTGTTTTGGAACACGGCTTTCAGGAAGTTCAGGAACGTGCTTTTGCCCGTGTTCCGTTCTTCGGACACGAGCAGGAGGATGGGCAGTTTCTGAACGGGGTAAAGGTAGAGCAGTTGCAGGTAGTCCATGCCCAACTCGTACTGTTCGCCGAAGATGTGTTCCACCAGCGAGCGGATGCAGGGGAAATCGCCCTGCACGGGAACATGGCTTATCGGCTCGTAGAGGTTGAGGAACTTGCCGACTATGGGCTTGTAGCCCACATGGTCGGGTACGGTGCAGAAGCCATCATACTTCGGTATGCCCGCCATGTAGTCCTTGCCGTAGTCCTGCCGCAGGGTCTCGGAGTTCCATGCGATGCGCTTCCTCACATAGCCGCCGTCGATTCGGGGCTGGTTCACAATCTTGTAGAGCGTTGTGCCTACACGGATAAATTCTTCTTTCTTTTCCATATCTCAAATACAGTTTTTAGTGCCGCCGACACCTTGTCGGCAGGCGGATTGAACATGGGTGCAAAGCTACGGCAGGACGGCTAAAACCTTGATAAGTAAAACTATGCAGAACGGCGCAAAAGAAACTGACAGACAAGAAAATACAGCATAATAGGAAATATCAGTTATCCAAAGGCGAAAAGAAAAAAGCCCGAAGAAGCGAAAAATGATACTTCTTCGGGCAGATGGCATTGTGTGAATGCACGGGCGTATTGATACGTAACTACACCCGCTAACACTTACATGTTGTACTATTGCCTAACGAAAGCCAAAGCATTTGTCTGTCTTTTCGCAAGCACAGCCTTTCCAACAGGACGTTGCGTACCCTTGCGGCATTGGGTGTATTGATACGGAAGGCAAGTGCCACGACCATCGGTAGGGCATACGTTGCCGCATAATAACCGTTGGGCAGCCTCATACGCTTTTCAACATCGTAAGGTTGCAACACTTCGCTTTTGTACACGGCTCGGATAGCAGCACGGAGTGTCGGGGCGATTACGTCGAACAGTCTTACCAATTCCATTTCGCTCATCCAAACATTTGCGGTATCGGACGGCACGGCAACCCTGCCGTACTCGTCCATCGTGATTATTGTCCGTTTCATATCCCTGCCACTTTGATGTTGCCGAAAGTCTGGTTCAGTTGGTTACCGAAAGCCGTCAAATCGTTACCCAGCTTCTGTGTGGTTATCTTTGCGTAAATCTGTGTAGTCTTGATGTTTGTGTGTCCCAAAACACGGCTCACGCTCTCAATCGGCATGCCTTTGCTGAGGGCTAATGTGCCGAACGTATGGCGGGCGCAATGAAAGCTGATTTGCTTGTTTATGCCACACTCGCTGATAACCTTTTTCAGCTTCTTGCAGACGTTCCAATAGTTGATTTCACCGAAAACCGAATTGTCCTTTTGGAAAGGTCTGTACTTTCCGATTATTTGCAACGGGATATCCAGCAGCTTCACTTGGAACGGTACACCCGTCTTGTGCCGTTTGGAGATAATCCACTTCTCGCCGTTCACGTCCATAATCTCGTCCGTGGTCAGTTCCCTGATGTCTGCGAAGCTGAGTGCGGTGAAGCAGGCAAAGACGAACAGGTCACGGGTGAAAGCAAGCGTGGCATCGGAAAACTCATGCTCGATAAGCTGCCGGATTTCTCCCTCCGTAAGATACTCCCTTTCCTTCACGTTGGGCGTGATACGGAACTGCGCAAATGGATTTCTCGGTATCAGCCCGTTGTAATGCGCCCGTGAAACGACCGTCTTGACCCACATGCAAGCCAGCCACACGGAAGCGTTCTTCAACCCTTGTTCCGTTGTGAGGAATACGGAGAACTCCTTGATGAAGTCGGGAGTAAGTTCCAGCATGGACATGTCGTTGCGTTTGTAGAACGACTTGATGAACGCCGCCACATAGTTCCGTGAGCGCACCATCACACGGTAAGACCCCATGCAGCGGTCTTTGCCGACACGTTTCAGGAACTTGGCGTTCTCCTTGTCGAATGCGCCGAGTATCGTTTCATACTCGCAGCCGATGCCCTGATAGGCGTTGCGCACCATTTCCGCCGTGACATACGCCTCACGGTCGGATATGCGCTGGTAGTGCTTGATGATTTGCGCCTTGATGTTGTCAAGCGCAAGGTTCGTCTCCCTCGCTTCCACGCTCTTGCCTTTGGCACGGTTGCCCTTTGCATCCCAAAGCTCCTTTGTGATGCTCCGCTTGCAACTGAACTGCGCCACCGTCCCGTTGATTGTAACCCGTCCCATGATGGGGACAATTCCATTCTTCTCCTTGCTGCCGTTCGCATAGAACAGCACGCGGAATGTGCTCCTTGTCATACTCGTCCTTTTTTGGTTGCAAAACTATAAATCAACGAGTTAAACCTTGACAAGCAAACCTACGCAGAACGGCGCAAACGAAGCGGCGACTGTTAAATCTGCACTTCTGGCGGGTAACGAATAGGAAACCGTTCTCTTCCTCCAATCCGCTTTGAAACAGTTTTCAGTCCTCTACCCAACTTCTGCGATTTTCTCCTAACTACTTAAATCTCAGTTTCTATTGCGTTAATCTGCTGATTTTTTTCGATTATTCCAGCGATATTATGTAACTTTGTCCTCGGTGATCATAGCGATTATTGTTTGTAATACTTTGTAATTGAACACTATAAAGTTACAACAATTTTCGCTAATCACCAAATTTACAAATAGTTATAATTCATCGAACTCACGTTATTTAATCTCGGATGAAAAATGAAAAAAGAGAATTACTGTGTCTTTCATGATGAACCGCATCTAAGAGGCTTGCGCGAACTTTGGGTCGCGAAAACGCTCCTTATAATAATAATGTCGCAGATAGCGGTAATTGCGACAGCTTTACGTGTAAGCGACTTCACGTTCTCTCATCTGGGTTTGGCGGATGGATTAAACAGCCAACGCATCTATTCGCTTAAACAGACGGAGGATGGAGCCGTGTGGTTGACGACACAGAGTTTTGTGGCCCGATACAACGGGGTCAGCATAGAGAACTTTAATTTGGAGGGTAATACCGGTGAGTATTACTGTTTTGTCCAATCGGCCGACAACAGTGTGTTGCAAGTGTTTGATGCCGGTGGACGCATATATGAATATAATCCGGAGCAAAACCATTTTGATGTTGTAGCTGACGTTGCTGTCTTTTTCAAGTATGACAACCAGCTCAACGATGTGTATAAGGACGGCGACATTTACTGGCTGGCAATGAGCGATGGCGTTTATATGCTCCGCAATGGAAAGATTGTCACGGTAGGTTCAAAGATATATGCAAGTTGCATCATCCGCGGGCCGAAAGGCATTTTGCTCTTTGGCACACGTCAGGGTGTAAAGTCATTGAGCCGTAATCACAAGGCTCTTATTTCTTATTTGCCGTATGACGTCGTAAGTGGGCACTATGACGCGGACACCAAACAACTTTGGCTTGGCACATACGAGCAGGGGCTTATAATTGCAGACGGAAAAGGTGTGTGTACATCAATGGACGGAATACCTCATCATCCCGTTCGCAGCATTGTCGGCTATGACAGTAATACGATGCTGGTGGGGGTTGACGGCTTCGGCGTGTATCAGGCTTCACGCTTACCCTCAGCTAAAAATAAAGCCTCACTGCTGTTCAATGCCAATGAGGGAGAGCATGGCGTGCTTCACGGCAATGGCATTTACGCAGTGCTTGTTGATGCCTGGAAAGACATATTCATAGGTTCTTATTCGGGAGGCATAGACATTGCGCGGCCCGTCGGTAACGCCGTTACCGTTTATATGCATCAGCCGAATAAGCCGACATTGGTTAACGACCATGTCAACTGTGTGGCACAGCTGTCACCATCGACTTTGGCGATGGGTACTGACGGCGGTATCAGTGTATTAAACACCATCACAGGTGAGTGGCGTCATATTGCGCGGAACATCGTAGTGCTTTCGTTGTGTCCCAAGCAGGACGGCGGAGGTTTTTTGGCTGCAACTTATGGCAACGGCGTGTGTGAAATCAGCACCAACGGAGAGGTAAGGGAGTTGTATGGTACTGACGTTCTGGAAGACAGCCATATCCAGGATTTGTTGTTTGACAGGAATGGCCATCTTTGGATTGGTTGCCAAGATACACGACTTGTTGAAGTAGTACAAGGAAAATTTCTATATTACCCTGTGGAAAACGTGGAGTCTCTTGCCCTCTTGCCCGACGGCCGTATAGCGGCGGGTACAATAAACGGGCTCTTTATTGTGACTCCGGGTCAGAAAACGGTAAAGGAACTGCCTTATTCCCCGTCATCAACCGACCAAGTTAACCGTTATGTGCTTGACCTCTTTATTTATGATGAACGCTACATAAATATCGCCACTAATGGCGGAGGACTGTATGTGTATGACCTCCGCACGGGGAAATGCCGGCAGTTTACCATGAAAAACGGCCTGCCTTCAAACGTCGTCACAAGCGTCACGCAAGACGAACTCGGACGCCTGTGGTTCGCTACTGACAGGGGATTGTCGTTCGCATACCCTGGCAGTCTTGACAAAATCATTTCAGTAAACTATCATTATGGAGCCCAACGCGAGTATTCACAGGGCGCAGCCTTCAATTTACAAGACGGAAAACTCCTTTTCGGGAGCGTAGAAGGTGCTGTCGCCATAGACCCGCACTACGTGCAGGAACACAATTACACGGCCAAATTGCGTTTCAAGGGAATTAGTTGCAATGATGATTCTGTAGAGTTCAACGGGCAAGTGGCCAAAATGTTGGGTGAAAGGAAACTGAAACTGTCATACCAACAGCGTACATTTGAGTTGTATATTGAAAGCATAAACTTGCGCTACCAATTTGATATTGCTTATCAATACAAGGTCGGGGATGGCAGTTGGAGCCAGCTCTCGACACAGCAATACATCAGGTTCGTCAATCTTGAGCCTGGCACACACCCTCTTACTGTCCGCGCGGTAAGCAAAGCCAACCGCATTGTACTTGATGAACAGAAGCTTACAATCATTATCGGCAGGCCTTGGTGGAATTCGTGGTGGATGTGGTGTGTCTACATCGCTTTAATCGCATTGCTGTTCTACGGGGCTTTATGGACATACGGCCTGCACACCCGGTATATGCGCCTTGTGGTAAACTCTGTGGGCAGCGGCAATGAAAAAGATTTGCAGGCTTCACTGCCTGAGCAAAAACAAGATAAGGCCGTGCAGCTTATTTCTGCAAATAAGGAGCTGCAACTTGACGGAAACAAAGACGACGCCGCCGCAACTGCCGAGAAAGAAAATACGGCTTTCGTTGACATTGTGACAAAACTTATTCTCGACAACATCTCTGATTCAGGCTTCACTATTGACCGCTTGTGCAAGGAAATGGCGATGAGCCGCACGATGTTTTATGTGAAGCTGAAGTCATACACTGGCAAATCACCTCAGGAATTTATCCGTATAGTGCGTCTTGAGCGTGCCGCAGTCTTGCTGCGCTCTGGACACTACGTCAGTAAAGTAGCCGATGAAGTTGGTTTCGACAACGCCAAGTATTTCAGCACTGCGTTCAAAAAATATTTCGGTGTCTCTCCGTCAAAATATAAGTAAAACATTTTTTGATTAAAAGGCGGATACTTGCCCACCCGCCCATATAGCCATACGCTTACAGCGACTAATCTCTCTGGCTTTCCGTTTTGTGCCTTTTCAGGGCACAAAACGATACGTATTGCGCTCTAACAGGTGCCCTTTCATGGCGTAATACGGCATCTTTTACAACTCGCACGTTAACATACGGACAATCAAAGGATATTTGAAACGCCTTTCATCAGTATGTATGCAAGCATGGGCGGAACGCTGACATCTCTTAAATTCAACAACCGCATTGCCCTGTCTCTTGCGGGAAAAGGTTTGATTTCTCGTGAAATAAGGTTTGTTTTCTGACGAAAAACACCTATTAAACTTTTATCAAGAGATAGCGAACCCGCTTTTATGTAACATTTTACTTACTTTGCAACATATCTAAAACAGCAGATTAAATAAGAAAACAAATTTTGAGGCTTTACCGGCTGTCGCCGCTGGTGTTTGCCGTAACGTCGTGCCACGCCCGGCACGGCAGTCCGCCAGACGGCAAAGCCGCATCAGCAACCCTTCCGCGGCAGGACAGGGCTGGAACAGAATAATGGAATTTTATTAACCAAACAATTATAATTATGCGAAAGACAATAATTCTCGCAGCCGCAGTCCTGGCTATGGCATTTTCTTCTATTGCCTCGACTGCGCAGACTGTAAACAACTTTACCATTAAACGCGGTACAAACATCAGCCACTGGCTCTCGCAAACTCCCGAGCGCGGAGAGGCACGCCGCCAGCACATCAAGGAAGAGGATTTTGCACGCCTTGAGGAACTCGGATTCGACTTTGTGCGCATTCCAATCGACGAGGAGCAGTTCTGGGACGAGCAGGGCAACAAGCTGCCCGAAGCGTGGCAACTGCTCACGCAAGCCCTGAATTGGGCCGGGAAGCACCACTTGCGTACCATAGTGGACATGCACATCATCCGATCTCATGATTTCAATGCTGTCAACGAGGGCAGAACCAACGTACTCTTCACGTCAGACAAGGCCCAGCAGGATCTTATAAATATGTGGTACCAGTTGTCCGACGCGCTCAAGGCTTACAGCGTTGACTCCGTGGCCTACGAGCTGATGAACGAGCCGGTGGCCGATGAGCATGAGCAGTGGAACAAGCTGATTTTCAAGGCACATAAAGCTCTCAGAGAGCGTGAGCCGCAGCGCACGCTGGTCATCGGCTCAAACATGTGGCAGGCCACGTGGACATTCAAGTACCTGCGCATACCCGAGGGAGACAAGAACATCGTTCTCTCGTTCCATTATTATGAGCCGCAGGCACTTACACACTATGGCGCGCCCTGGACGCCGGTAGGCGGCTACCGAGGCAAGCTCACTTATCCGGGACGCCTCATCTCGCAGGCCGATTATGACGCCGCTCCTGACAGCCTGAAGCCCGTACTGAAAAAATACACCGGCGTATGGAACCGCGAGCGCATAGCCCAGGACTTCCGTGACGCCATAGCCGTGGCAAAAAAATACGGCGTGCAGCTCTATTGCGGAGAATGGGGCGTCTATGAACCGGTTGACCGTGAGCTGGCTTATAAGTGGACAAAAGATATGCTGTGGGTGTTCGACAAGTACAACATTGCATGGGCATCATGGTGTTACGACAACGACTTCGGCTTCTGGGACCAGAAAACCCAATCGTTCAAGGACCGCCCGCTTGTGGAACTCCTGACGGGAAAAAAGAAATAACTTAACCAACTTTCTCACAAAACAGAACAATGAAAAAGACATACGGACATTTCGACGACAAAAACCGTGAATATGTAATCACCGACCCGGCAACTCCATTCCCCTGGATTAACTACCTGGGCAATGAGGATTTCTTCAGCCTCATATCCAATACGGCGGGAGGTTACTCTTTCTATAAGGATGCCAAATTCCGCCGCATCACGCGCTACCGCTACAATGACGTACCGATGGACAACGGCGGCCGATACTTTTATATTAAGGACGGAGACGTTGTGTGGAGTCCCGGCTGGAAGCCGTGCAAGACCCCACTCGACAGTTATGAGTGCCGCCATGGGCTGAACTACACCCGCATAACGGGAAGCAAGAACGGCATAGAGGTCTCGGAGCTTTCCTTCGTGCCATTGAACACATGGGCCGAAGTGCAGAAGGTGACCATCCGCAACACCACTGACACGAAGAAGACCGTGAAACTCTTTTCGTTTGCCGAGTGGTGTCTGTGGAACGCAGCCACCGACATGGAGAACTTCCAGCGCAACCTGAGCACTGGTGAGGTGGAGATAGAGCAGGGAGAATCCTCTACGGTCATTTACCATAAAACGGAGTACAAGGAGCGCCGTAACCACTATGCTTATTACGCCTTGGCAAATGCACGGGCCGACGGTTTCGATACCGACCGTGAGTCGTTTGTCGGCCTTTACAATGAACTGGCCAATCCCCAGTGCGTCATGGCTGGCAAGCCGTCCGGTTCCGTGGCACACGGTTGGAGTCCGATAGCTTCACATTATATAGAGGTAAGCCTTATGCCGGGCGAACAGAGAGACCTTATCTTCCTGCTTGGCTATGTCGAAAATGCACAAGAAGAGAAATACGCCGACCCACACGCCGACCCTACGCTCATCACTTCGCTTGGCGCCCTCGATCGCACCATCGTGAATAAGGAAAAGGCTCACGCAACAATCGAAAGATTCAGCACAGTTGAGGCTGTGGACAAGGCTTTTGACGAACTGCACGCCATGTGGAACGGACTGCTCGACAAATTCCAGGTTTCTACGGGCGACGACCGTCTTGACCGCATGGTGAACATCTGGAACCAGTACCAGTGCATGATTACGTTCAACTTCTCACGCTCAGCCAGTTTCTTCGAGAGCGGCATTGGCCGTGGGATGGGATTCCGCGACTCCAACCAAGACCTTGTGGGCTTTGTTCACCAAGTGCCGGAGCGCGCCCGCCAGCGCATAATAGACATCGCCTCGACGCAATTCCCAGACGGCGGCTGCTATCACCAATACCAGCCCCTCACCAAGCGTGGCAACAACGACATCGGCGGCGGATTCAATGATGACCCCATGTGGCTTATCTTTGGCACGGTGGCATACGTCAAGGAGACGGGAGATTTCAGCATCTTGGACGAGAAAGTGCCTTGGGACAACAAACCGGGTTCAGAAGTGCCGCTCATGGAGCATCTTCGCATTTCGTTCAACCATGTGGTGGAGAATCTCGGGCCTCATAAGTTGCCTCTTATCGGTCGTGCAGACTGGAACGACTGTCTCAACCTCAACTGCTTTTCCTGGAATCCGAACGAGTCGTTCCAAACCACAGAGAACGTTTCCGAGGGATCAAAGGCGGAGTCGCTTATGATAGCGGGGCTGTTTGTCTTCTGCGGTCGTCAGTATGCCGAGTTGTGCAGTGCCCGTGGTCTGGAGGTTGAGGCTAAACGCGCGACAGGCTGCGTCGATGATATGGTTGAGGCCGTAAAGAAGTACGGATGGGATGGAGAGTGGTATCTCCGTGCCTATGACTTCTACGGCAACAAGATTGGTTCCCATGAAAACGAGGAAGGCAAGATTTTCATCGAGTCGCAAGGTTTCTGCACTATGGCCGGCATAGGAATGGAAGAAGGCATGGTAAGCAAGGCCCTTGACTCCTGCAAGCGTTACCTTGACAGCGAACACGGCATGGTGCTCAACAACCCGGCCTTCACAACTTATCACGTAGAGATGGGCGAAATCTCGTCATACCCGGCAGGTTACAAGGAGAATGCCGGCATCTTCTGCCACAACAACCCGTGGGTTATAATCGGCGAGACTGTGGCCGGGCGCGGCGATGACGCTTGGGAACACTACACTAAGATATGCCCGGCGTGGATAAAGGACCAGACGCTTCACAAGGTAGAACCGTACGTCTATTGCCAGATGGTGGCAGGCAAGGATGCCGCACGTCCGGGAGAGGGTAAAAACTCGTGGCTCACGGGTACAGCCGCATGGAACTGGCTCGCCATTACCCAGTATATACTTGGCATACGCCCTACCTATGACGGACTGGAGATAGACCCCTGCCTGCCTGAGACGATGAAGGAGTACACCGTAAGGCGCAAACTGCGTAACAGCGAGTTTACCATCACCGTGAAGAACCCTAACGGCAAGCAGAAAGGCGTAAGCCGGCTCACTGTTGACGGAAAGCCCGTTGAAGGCAACGTAGTGAAGGCTCTTCCGGGCAAGCATGTTGTAGTGGTGGAGATGTAAAGTAAAAAACGAAGTTCATAGAAATCTGCTTATAATGGCCAGACTGATTGAAAAGATAGGATATGGCATGGGAGACATGGCGTCTTCCATGTTCTGGAAGATATTTTCTTATTATCTTCCCATTTTTTACAGTGATATATTCAACCTGTCACTCACCCATACCGCCACTCTGATGTTTGTGACGCGTGTATGGGATGCTGTGTCCGACCCTATGATGGGTATCATTTGTGACCGTACCAACACCCGATGGGGTAAGTACCGTCCTTACCTATTGTGGTTCTCGCTGCCCTTCGCCATCAGTGGTGTATTGTTGTTCACCACACCCGATTTTGACGAGCATGGACGCCTCATCTATGCTTACATCACATACATTCTGATGATGACGGTCTACACCTGCATTAATGTGCCTTACGCCTCGATGCTTGGCGTGTTGACATCCGACAGCTACGAGAAGACCGTGTTTTCAAGCTACCGCATGTTCTTCGCCTATGGCGGCTCGTTCATTGCCCTGTATGCTTGGGAACCATTGTGCAAGTTATTTTCCGACAATAATCTGTCTTTTCTCTCTGTCGGAGGCCTGGCTGGCGCCTGGCAGGGCGCAATGATTGTCATCGCCTCGGTGTGCTTCCTGCTATTCATCGGCAGTTTCCTGTTGACCCGAGAGCACGTAAAGGGTGTCAAGGGAGACAAGCTGATGAACGATTTTCGCTCTTTGGTGAGGAATTTCCCTTGGTGGATGATTACCTGCACAGCCCTCTGCACTAACCTGTTCAACACGGTGCGTGGCGCTACGGTGGCCTATTACTTCAAATATTACATTGGGGATGACAATATCGTGGACTTTGGTTTCTTCTCATTCATTTTCTTTGCAGGCGTATTTCTTGCCATCGGCGAAGTATGCAACATGATAGGGGTGGTGTGCGCCATGCCTTTGAGCAAGCGGCTGGGCAAGAAAACCACGTTCATAGTCTCTGCCGTGGCAATGGGCGCACTCAGCATTCTGTTCTTCTATATGCCGCTAAGCAACGAAGGATTTATTTGCATATTGTTGCTTCAGGTGCTTATCAGCATCTTCACCGGAGTGGTCAGTCCGCTGGTATGGAGCATGTACGCCGATGTGGCCGACTATTCTTACTACAAACACGGCACGGCTTCTACCGCCCTTATTTTCTCTTCTGGCTCAATGGCCCAGAAGTTCGGGGGTGCCATCGCCGGTTCGGCCGTGCTGCTTTTGTTCAGCTTTTTCGGTCTTCAGCCTAATGCCGCCACACAGACACCTGACGCCATCTTCGGCATGAAACTGACGATGAGCTACATTCCGGCATTCATCGCGCTGCTGATAGTGGGCCTGATGGTGCTGTATCCGCTTACCACCAAGCGTATTGAGGAGTTCAAGAGCTCAACTCCGGGAAAGCAATGACAAACTGTTTAAAATAAATTATCATTATGGCAAATAACATCTGCAAATATAGGAGCGGAGGTTTTATTCCTCGCGGAATAGGGTTTGTTTCCAGACGAAAGACATTCATCAAACCTTTATAAATAGGTAATGTACCTTCTCTTGTGAAATTTTTACTTGTTTTGCAACATATTTGAAAATAAAATTAAAATCATCATCATGAAAACGAATTTAAGGATTAGTTGGCTGATGACACTGATGTTTACTGCAATACTGTGTCACGCCCAAATGACAGCCCGGCAATGGAATAGCGAAGTTACTGCCGGATGGAACCTTGGCAACCAGTTTGAATGTTCTGCCCCGGGGCAGGACGGTGAGTCTGTGGCCATCGGCGAACCTGACGGTGCCGACAATGCGGAAACGGCATGGGGAAACCCGGTGGTCACGAAGAAAACCATCAAGGCCGTGCATGATGCCGGATTCAATGCCATACGCATACCTGTGAGATGGCAATGCCACATTACCAACCCTGCGGCCATGAGCATCAGCAAGACGTGGATGGACAGAATAAAGGAGGTGATAGACTGGTGTCTGGAATATGACATGAAAGTCATCGTCAACGTACACCACGAGAAATGGCTTGAAAGCCGTCCCTTTTATGCGGACAAGGAAGAAAACTGCCGGAAGCTGGCTTTGCTGTGGATGAACATTGCCAATGAGCTTGGCAAATATGATTACCGCGTGGCTTTTGCAGGCACCAACGAGGTTCATGTGCCTGACAACTGGGGAAAGCCTACCGCTGAGAACCTTGATGTGCAGAATGCCTACAACCAGACATTCATCGACATTGTGCGGGCCACAGGCGGAAACAACACGAAACGCCACCTGATTGTGCAGACGTATGTGTGCAATGCCGATTTCGGCCTGTACAACGGCGACTTCGTAATCCCTAAAGACATTGAAGGCAACGGTAATGATTACATGAGCGTGGAGCTGCATTATTACAATCCGTGGGAATATGCCGGCAGCGGCGAATGTTACTACTGGGGCAAGCCGTACAAGCAGTATGGAAAAGCGGCACAGAGCGATGAGACGACCATGACTGATTACTTCGACAAACTTGCGAGCGAATGGGGCGCGAAAGGATTGGGCATTGTGATTGGAGAATGGGGCCTCACCGACCATTACAAAGGTTCCGAAGCCGACCGTATGCACGAGAATATGACTTATTACTGCAAGACATTGGTGTCAGAGGCGCGCAAACGCGGATTTTCAACTTTCATCTGGGACAACAACCGGTTCGGCAACGGCGCTGACATGTTCGGCATCTTTGACCGTAATAAAAACATGGAGATAAAAGCAGACTGGATAATCAAAGGCATTAAAGAAGGGATTGCAGAGAGTGCAAAACCCATGTGAACAATAAAATACACGCGTTAGCGGAGTTATTTTGAGCGTTACGGTGAATGTTACGGTTTTAAACAGTGTTCTTTCAGCTTGCAAAACATGGCTTTTCGCCTTTCAAAAGGCTGTCATTCACGCTATGAAAAGATACTTCTTGCAGAAGTGTCGGAAGCATACAAAAACCGTAAGTAAAAACTGCGGAAATGCGACATATCGTAAGCTCTTGCAATTAAGAGGCACAAATTATTCCGTCAACGGATAAAAAGAATACATCCTAAAATTAAATATTATTATGGTAATTAAACGATCTAACTTAGTGTTATGTATGCTTGGGGCGAGCCTTATTGCGCCTGCGCTCATGCCAGCAGCGCCAAGAAGTGCAGACGCAGGCATAGTGGCAGCCCCGACAGGAATTACAGTAAAAGGAAATGTCTCTGATGAGGCAGGACCTTTAATCGGCGTGTCAGTGAAGGTGGTTGGAACCTCCAAGGGAGTCATTTCTGACCTTGACGGTAACTTCACCTTACAGTGCAACGCCGGTGACGAGCTTGAGATTTCCTACGTAGGATACAAATCCGTACGTGTGAAAGCTCAGAACAGTCTGAAAATCAAACTTGAGCAAAACTCGGAGACGCTGGACGAAGTGGTTGTTACCGCACTTGGCATAAAGCGTGACCGCAAGGCTCTCGGCTATGGACTGTCAGAAATAAAAGGTGCCGAACTGACCAAAGCAAAGGAGACCAATGTCATGAACTCGCTCGCCGGCAAGGTTGCCGGTCTTGTTGTCACCAATACGGCCGGTGGCGCTGCCGGTTCAACGAGAGTCATGCTCCGCGGTACGACCGAACTGACGGGCAACAACCAGCCTCTTTACGTAATTGACGGCGTACCCTTGGACAATACCAACTTTGGAAGTGCCGGCGAGCAGGGAGGTTACGACCTTGGTGACGGTATATCTGCCATCAACCCTGACGATATAGAGACGATGACCGTGCTTAAAGGCCCGGCCGCTTCAGCCCTTTACGGTTCACGTGCGTCGCATGGTGTAATCCTCATCACAACTAAAAAGGCGGACAAGGAGAAGATCTCTGTTGAGTATAACGGCTCGCTGACTATCGACACTCAGCTCGCAAAGTGGAACGACGTGCAGGAGATATACGGTATGGGAGATAACGGACAGTACCAGCTTGATGCCTCGTCAGGCACAAACTCGAGCTGGGGCGTGAAGGCCGACATGATAGACAAGACGTATTTTGACGGCTCTGTGCGTCCGTTCCTCATGTATCCGAACAACACATCCTCATTCTTCCGTACAGGTCTTACGGCCCAGAATTCGGCAATATTGAGTGTCAACACAGGCAAGACGGGTATCCGCTTCTCTTTTACCGATATGCGTAACAAGGACATCCTTCCCAACTCACACATGAGCCGTGACAATTTCAACCTGCGCGTTACAACCTCCGTAGGCCCTGTAGATTTCGACTTTACGGCCAACTATGTGCGTGAGAACGTGAAGAACCGTCCCGCACTCTCCAACTCACAAAGCAACGTGGGCAAGAACCTCATGACCCTGGCTGGCACATATAACGTTGAATGGCTTAAGAACTACCAGAATGCAGACGGCACTTATGCCAACTGGAATGGTAACGACCAGTATAACATAAACCCGTACTGGGACCTCTACAAGAACAACAACACGTCAGCGAAGGATGTGTTCCGTTTTACAGTGAAAGCCATTTATAATGTGAACAAGCACTTGAAAATCCAGGGAACGCTTGGTACGGACATCAACAACATGAACTTCGATGAGTTCATCGCCCGCTCTACTCCAGGCGTCCTTCCCGGTAAGCTCACCAATTCGATTTTCAATAACCGTACACTGAATGCTGAGCTCCTCGCCCTCTATAACAACAACTGGGGTAACTTCGACTTCAATGCCACTGTGGGTGGAAACATATTTAAGGTAGACAACAAGACAACCGTCATTACCGGCACTGACCAGCAAATGGACGGTGTGGTTTCAATTATAAATTATGCAGAGCAGAATGTGCAACCGAGCACTTACAAGAAGCAGATAAATTCTCTGTATGCAAGTGCAAGCCTTGGCTATCTCTCGACATACTACCTTGAGGGGACTGTCCGTGGCGACCGTTCATCAACGCTTCCGGCAGCAAACAACACGTATATTTATCCTTCTGTATCAGGTAGCGTCATATTCTCAAACTTCCTGAAGAAACGGAATATCTTAAGTTTTGGTAAGGTCCGCGCCTCATGGGCGAAAGTAGGTTCTGACACTGACCCGTACCAGCTCGGCCTGATCTATTCGACAGGTAAATACAAATACCCGGGTTACACCATAGGCATGATAAACAACAACACTGAGCCGAACAGCAACCTTAAGCCGACAATGACCAGCTCTTACGAACTCGGTCTTGAGCTCAAGTTCTTCAACGGGCGCTTGGGAATTGACTTTACATACTATAACCAGATTTCAAAGGATCAGATTATAGCACTTGCTTCGTCTTCGGCTTCCGGGTATGCCAGCCGTCTTGTCAATGCCGGAAAGATACAGAACAAGGGTATCGAGTTGGCAGTCAACGGCCGTGTGCTCCAAATCAAGGATTTTGCTTGGGACGCAGGTATCAACTTCTCAAAGAACTCGAACAAGGTCCTCGGACTTGTAGAAGGCATGGATTATCTTCAGTTGGCTGATGCGAGCTGGGCCGGTGTCTCGGTGGGTGCTGAGGTAGGAAAGAACTACGGCTCTATTCTCGGTACAGATTTCAAGCGCAATGAGAATGGTGACATCCTCATAGACAAGAATACGGGTCTTCCCCTTTATGACGAAAATCTTAAGACCCTCGGCAACTCCACTTGGGACTGGACCGGTGGTTTTTACTCTACGTTCACTTACAAGAACTTCCATCTTACTGCTGCATTCGATGTGAAAATGGGAGCTGATCTCTATTCATTCTCGATGCGTTCAGCCTACCTCACGGGCAAGGCCAAGGGCACGCTCGCAGGACGTGAAGAGTGGTACCGCTCGGAAGAGGCCCGTAAGGCTGCCGGCATGACAGAGGCAGAGTGGCGTGCAGCCGGCAAGTGTGAGGGACTTATTGTAGACGGCGTGATAGACAACGGCGATGGAACATACAGCAAGAACACATACCCCGTGAACCCGCAGAACTATTGGAAGAGCGTTGCCGAAAAGGCTCCTGCATTGTTCATCTACGACAATTCTTACATCAAGTGCCGCGAAATCACGTTCGGATACACTTTCCCTGAAAAGATGTTGGGCAAGTTTGTAAAGTCGCTCTCTGTTTCGTTTGTGGCTCGTAACCCGTTCATCGTATGGAAGAACATCCCGAACATCGATCCTGACTCTAACTATAACACATCAGGCATGGGGCTTGAGTACGGTTCGCTTCCGTCACGCCGTAGCTACGGTTTTAATGTAAATGTGAAATTCTAATAGACATTGTGATTATGAAAAAACATATTTTTAACATAGCATCGCTAATGATGCTTCTGACGTTTGGCGCTGGGCTCTCTTCTTGCTCCGACTCCTACATGGAGGATGTGAATACCGACGACTCGAAGGCGGAAACCATCGACCCGAACGCGCAGCTCACCACTGCCCTGCTGCAGACATACGGAGACTTTTCACTGATGGACACTTACCGCAGTTACATCACCGGCTTTACGCAGTATTATGCCGGAGGATGGAATGTTTCCAACTATGCCGGAGCGGTTTATCCGAAAGATTCGGAAATGGCTTATCCGTGGAACCGTTATTATCAGATAAGCATAAAGAACCTTGTAGATGCCATCCATCGCACTGGAGATATGCCGAACACCAATGCCGCGCTGCGCATCCACCGTGCTTACATGATGGCCGTACTCTCTGACATCTATGGCGACATTCCTTGCACAGAGGCCGGAATGTCGTTCATCAACGGCAATGCCACACCGAAGTATGACACGCAGGAAGAAGTCTACGACTTCATTTTCTCTGAGCTGAAAGCGTGTGCCGCGCAGCTCGGCACGGGCACCGACATCATTTCGGGCGATGTCACTTCGTTAAACAGCGACCCTGAAGCGTGGAAGAGATATGCAAACACTCTTCGCCTGCGTTATGCAATGCGTATTTCCGATGTCGCTCCGGAAAGAGCACGTACCGAATTTGAGTCTGCATTAAATGCCGACGGCGGTATTATCTCATCGGCCGACGAAGATGCTTACATAAAATACATCGACGCTCCCTTCACGCTTTATGACGGCGCCGCCGACCTTGATTTCAGGGCCAACGCACTTAGCGAGATGATATACGGGCAAGACCCGCAGTCGCCTTCGTTTGTCAGCTCCACCTTATTTGATTATATGAAAAAGATGCACGACCCGCGTCTTTACCGCATCGCCCGGTGCTATATCCACACCACACGCAGCCAGACCGATACGTCAGGCAACTTTGACGTTACCGACGAGGTGCTGGCTTGGGGCGAGCGCGGCGGTGAAGGTATCGTTCCGTGCAATGTAGGCGACGCCTGGTGGAGCGAGTGGGTGAGTGCCCCTGCAAATAGCGACATTCCCACCTTGGATTCACTTGCAACGCTTTATCCTGACAAAGGATATGACAAGAACAACTATCCGGCCCGTATGATTAGGCCTACCATAGCTGTCGCTTTCTGCAATGCCGACTGTCCCGGCATACTCATAACCTATGCCGAAGTTGAATTCCTACTTGCCGAAGCCGCTTCAAAAGGCTGGAATGTCCCGGGCGACGCAGAAAGTCATTATGAAGCCGGCATTCGTGCATCAATGCAGATGCTTAACAACTACTACGATATTGTCTCAAAAATCTCCGACGAAGAGATAAATGAATACATTGCGGAAAACCCGTTGGGCGACAATCCCCGCGAGTCAATCAACACCCAGGCATGGATTCTCCATCTTACAAACCCCAACGAAGGCTGGGCTAACCTCCGCCGTTCAGACTATCCTGCGCTGGCCGACCGCACCTTGCTTCCTGTCCGCGGCGACTTCCCTCACGAAGACCCTAACATGCAAACGCCTGTACGCCTGCGCTATCCGCTGCTTGAGGCCAGGTACAACAGCGTAAATTACGAGGAAGCGGTGGACCGTTTGGGTGGAACAGACGATTGGCACCACCGTGTATGGTGGGATGTCAACGAACAGAATTTCATGGACATTGAAAAGTTTAGTGAATCAATAGAATAACAGATTAACAGATTGAATGAAAATGAAAAAGACATTATATAAATTGGTAACGGCAATGGTTGTCCTCTCCATGGGAATGTTTTGCTCCTGCTCTGAAGACAACGAAGGGTTCATCACGGCCACCGAGGATGATTTTCCGCAAATACTCCTTCCGTGGTTCGGCGATTGGGAAAACGGTGAACCGGCCGTTTACAAGACCATTTCACGCGATGCGGAATTGGTTGATTCAGCCGTAGTGACCCCTGCCCTCTACACCACTGTAGAGTGGCTCATCGACGACGAGAAAGTCTGTGAAGGCACTAAAATACAACTATCACCGCTTTTGGCTGGAGAATATATCTTGAAGATTGTCGCTACCACGACAAAGGGGAAACAAACGTCCCGAACGGGCAAACTTGTCGTTTTGGCGCTTGACGGCGACCCGACTCCCAGTGACGCCACAAGCGACCGTAAGGTTGTTCCGGGCATGACGGCGAAATTACATGGCACCAATATGGACAAAGTAGTGAAAATAACCATCGGTGACAAGGAAGCGGCTGCTACTTTCGTTCCCAATAACGGCTATGACTATGTGGAATACACTGTACCAAGCGACCTTGCTCTCGGCACATACCGCATAACTCTTACTGATAGCGATGGCAATGTTTATGGCGGCGATAAGATTGAAGTCTGCGAAGAACTTCCTGTCTCGGAAGAAACGCTTTGGGAAGGCTCGTTCAATGTAACATGGGATACACCGTTCACTCTTCTCCAGACGCAGTTTAAAGATTTGGTAAAGAGCGGCGATATAGTCCGTGCGTATGTTACCGGTGAGGGACAGGGCACCATGACTACCGCCTGGTGGAACAATATCCTTACAGGAAAAGGTGATCCCGAGCGTGGTGATATTGCGATTAGTGGATCTATGGTTCTGGAGTTTGCGCTTACCGACTACTCTATAGAGCTCATGAACGAACAGGATGGAGCCATTTTTGTTGGCGACGGCTACACGATTACAAAGATTACTAAAGAGTAACATCACGTTATTTTAGATTTGTCATATTCTATGTGTGAATACAAGCCGTTGCCAATTATAAAGTGCAACGGCTTGCTTTTCTGGCTTATGTTGACAACAAATTGAAAATCATGAAAAAAATTCTTTTCCTTTTTTTTATGTTTGGTGCGCTGACCTTAAGTGCTGCCGACAACGATGATATTGAGTCAATGGTGGAAACGCTTTTGAACAAGATGACCCTTGAAGAGAAAATTCGCCTGAGTTATGCACAATCAAAATTCTCAAGTCCGGGTGTGGCGCGTTTAGGCGTCCCTGAACTTTATTGCAGCGACGGGCCTCATGGTGTCAGGATGGAAATATGCTGGAATAGCTGGGACCATGCCGGATGGACCAATGATTCGTGTACGGCTTTTCCCGCCCTGACCTGCCTTGCTGCCACATGGCAACCGGAGCTGGCTTACCTTTATGGACGAATGGTAGGTGAAGAGGCCCGTTATCGCAAAAAGAATGTTTTGCTGGGCCCCGGCGTCAATCTGTACCGCACGCCACTTAATGGTCGCAACTTTGAATATATGGGAGAGGATCCGTATCTTGTTTCGCGGATGTGCGTACCTTATATTCAAGGGCTTCAATCTAATGGCGTGGCATGCTGTCTGAAACACTACGCGCTTAACGAACAGGAAACATTCCGCGACCACGTGGACGTGCGGGTTTCCGACCGCGCCTTGTACGAACTTTATCTGCGCCCATTCCATGCGGCTGTAGTCGAAGGAGGCGCATGGAGCGTAATGGGCAGTTACAATCAATATCTTAATCAACATGCGACTCATAACGCCCGTTTGATTAACGATATTCTGAAGAAAGAGTGGGGATTTGACGGAGCCGTGATTACTGACTGGGGGGCCGCACATAACACGGATGAGGCCATTTTTAACGGCCTTGACCTTGAAATGGGCAGCTTCACTGACGGTCTTTCTGCAGAAGCACCTATAAATTCGTATGATGACTACTATCTCGGAAGGGCCTATCTTGAGAAATGCCGCAGAGGCGAGGTTCCTGACTCTGTTGTCAATGACAAGGCAAGGCGCATGCTCCGCCTTATAGTGCGCACGGCCATGTCCGGCAATCACGGCTTTGGTTCAATGAATTCCCCCGAACACGTCGCTGCTGCGCGTAAGATAGCTCAGGAAGGCATAGTACTGTTGAAAAACAATGGTATTCTTCCTCTTGATCTTAAAGACAATATGAAAATTTTAGTGGTGGGCGAAAATGCAACCCGCAGCTTATGTGCGGGCGGAGGCTCAAGCGAACTAAAGCCTCGCGATGAAGTGTCGCCACTGCGTGGCATTAAGGAGCGGTTCGGATACAAATGTACCATAGAGTATGTGAAAGGCTATGTTTCAGGACGCGCGATGTATGGTAAAGTAGATGCTTTGTCGCAATCCCTTTATGATTCGCTCCGCAATGAAGCCGTTGAAAAAGCAAAAACGGCCGATTATGTCATCTATATCGGTGGGCTGAATAAAAATCATAATCAAGACTGCGAGGGCGGTGACCGCGAATCTTACCAACTTCCTTTCGGACAAGACCGGCTTATAACCGAACTGCTTGCCGCCAACAGCAACACGGTATTGGTGATTGTGAGCGGAAACGCATACGATATGCCTTGGCTCGACAAGGCGCAGGCTCTGGTGCAGTCGTGGTATCTCGGAAGCGAGGCCGGACATGCTTTGGCTGATATTATTTCCGGAGACGTGTGTCCATCCGGAAAACTTCCGTTTTCATTCGCTTACAAACTCAATGACTATCCTGCCCACAAAATGGGTGCCGTAGGTTATCCCGGAGTGTCGCCCGACAAGCTGCCGCAACCTTTTGGCGGTGAAGAGGGAAAGCCGCTGAATTCCGCCCGGTTGCTGAAAGCTGCCGTTGAGGGTTGGAAAGGTATAGATTTCTGTACTGTACCGGGAGACGGAACAAAGAAGAATGAAACAGAAATATATGGCGAAGACATCCTTTTAGGCTATCGCTGGTTTGACTATTTTAAAACGAAAGTGCGCTTTCCCTTTGGCTTCGGTTTGAGTTATACTACATTCAGCTACGGTAAACCAACGATTAGCGGGCGCACGGTAACGGTGCCGGTACGTAACAGCGGAAATGTCGCAGGACAGGAAGTTGTGCAATTCTATGTTAGTGACGACAAGGCTTCGGTAATCCGCCCGGTAAAGGAACTTAAACATTTCGAAAAAGTTGAGCTTGAACCTGGAGAAACCAAATTGGTCTCTTATACCATTGACGACGATGATTTGAAATATTTTGACGAGGAGAGGCATGAATGGGTAGCTGAACGCGGCGCGTTCACTATTTATGTGGGCTCATCGGCAGCTGACATTCATGGCAAGGTGAAGTTTAATTATTAATAGTTTCTGTAATGAGGCTTGTCACCAAAAAATAATGATTGTCGTGTTTTGTATTAATATGACTTGTGCACAACGGCATTGGAACAACGGATGAAACATCTCCAAACAGTATGAGCTAGGCTGAATGCGTGGCTCAGTTGCGGAGCGTTTATATATTGGGATTATTTGTTCAAAACTACAATTTAACGCAATATTAGAAAACAATGTGAAGAAATGGCGTGATATTTTGTAGGAATGAAAATTTCATTACCTTTTGCATCGTCAAAGAGATGATGATAGAAATTATCGAAATAAGATAAAGGCTTCATATAGTCTAATTCGATGGTTTCAATGATTTTCAGATATATCAAGACGCTATGTGTTAAGTTTTACGAACAGGAAAATAAAGGAATATTTCGGACTGTTTTATTGGTGGAAGTGCAACGCTCGCTTCGACGGCAATGAAAGGCCATCGAAGCGGGACGTTAACTTTGCATCGGAAAAATGAGTAGCTTCTCAAAAGGACAATTCGGGAAAAAGTAAAGAGGAAAACACTTCATACGGTTTGCCCGTGCAAGGACGGTTCGCATATTCTATGCAGCGGTAACGTTTCCGGAAACCGGTCATAAAGGGAATGATGCAGACATGAAAGCCATCAGCCGGATGGTCTGTATGGAGGCGCAAGAAAGCCTACGGTTCGACCGGAAAAGTTGGATGCTTTTGGCGAGGAAAAACCAGAGTGTCCTGTCCTCCAAAAGAGAAAGACGGAAGCGCAACCGCATAGCCGCCGGTTCTGTCTCGCCGATGAGGGAATGAAATGGGAAAAGGCAGAAAGGTAATATCCGGCATTCCTTAAAGCGGAACGGACACCTTCATGTGAACGGAATAATTAATGACAAATTCCTCGTTATCACGGATACCGTTTACTTGTTCGCAAATCAAAGTGCCGAAAAAGTTTACCGCTACACAACCATTCTTGACAGTTGCCGGTTCTGTATCGTCATCATCCGCATGGTGAAGATGATACCAAGTCTTGCCTTACGGCAGCGTTTCCATGGAAATTCTCAAGTTTATAAACTCGCCATCAACGGTCAATCCGTCCTCTAACACCAGACACATTGGTCTTACGTCCTCTTTTTTATAATCATATAACATAAGCAGTATATTTATAAAGGTTAGTCAAAAATCAATACATCATCACGGCTTCTTACCACTTCCTTGCTGTTTATCAGTCTCACGACAATTTCCCTTGCCGTAATCCCATACCACTTCTCCATCCGTATATCCCTTATGCGGCTCCAGCAGCGTACAACTACAGTCGATGATGGTCTCGTTCTCATATCCGTACATACACTTGCCCTTGGCCGCCCATCCTTTCATCGTCCTGTGGCTGTGAGCGCGCTTTATATTGCATGACTTCAATGGAGTGGAGCCGATAATGGATATTCCCGTACATTTCCCCAATACGCATGTCTGGAGGAACAGCAAAAGATGCTGTCCCACCTTGACCTGGCGTTCGATGAACCAGTTGTATGACAAGCGGTGTGGAAACTCCGCGCACATGTGGTTACAGACGTAACCGAGATAGAACGACTTGAGGTCGCGGTGGCGCATGGTATGGAAAAGTACGAGGATTATCATCACCTCGCTGTCGGACATGAGGCACGGGAGATTGCGACGACGTTTGCCTGATGTGTCCAGCGTGTGTTTTTTCAGTTTGGGGGCAAAATATTTGCAGAACTCATCGAGAATACAGAAAATTTCTATTATATTTGCACCAGTCATGTGGAATGAGTATTTTTATGTAACTTATTGATTGTCAACTATAAAGATACTAAAAAGATCTCATTCCCACAACTTTTTCAAAGTTTTTTATACCTGTTCACGTAGTATTATGACATTGTGGTCATCGTGGGCTTTTCTTTGCTTGTGCCGCTTCTGAAATGGGCTTACGACATCAAACCGGAAGCCGTTTCCAAAACAAGGTAACGGCAAAATCCCTAAAAAACCGGTAATGATTTGGCGGTATGGGATAAAAAAAGTATACTTTGCAAGTATAAAAGAGTTGTTTGAAGCTATGAGGTAAACCGCAGCAGGTCAGAGCATTCTGAATGTCGCTAAATCGTTACCTAAAATCATATACTCCTCAATTCCATTCTGTGTATCAATCAGATACAGCTTTTTTAAGGCTTTAGTTAATTATACCGTTGCAAACTTGACATTATAATGGTTCATGGAAAGTCCAAGCAGTTCATCTGCCTGGTCATTGCAGAACTTCAGCACGGTCTCTTTCACCTTGAACCAGTTGAGATAGTCCTGCATGTACTTCGTGGCGACGCCCCAAAATGTCCCGTTAAGCCATTTCTTGAGCCTGTTGTGCAGTGAATTGACGTGCTGGATATGGAAAAATCCCCTCTTGACGTGCCGGCCAAGGTCTGCCCTGATTACGACATGTTCAATATGGTTGTCCATTGCATATCCCTTGTAGCTGACATGGCCGTCCGAACACAGCACCGTCCCTTGGGGCAGAGGAGTGCGCAGGCTTTCCGTGATTTCCTTCTTTGTCAGCCGTCCATAGCCACAAAATGTCATGTTGAGGTCGTTCTTCCTGTCGGCAGTCACTATGACAGTAGCCTTGTCCTTGGATATGCCCTTGCCTTTTGTCCCTCCACCACGCTTGCGGGGCTTGCGCTTCAGGTGGCGGCAGCCTTTATCGGACTTGTCAAAGAACGTCTCGTCGCTTTCGGTTATTCCGGAGAACGAGCTGCCCTCGTCCTGCTTCAGGGAACGCAATATCTTGTGCCGCCAGTCGAAAGCTGTCTTCTTGTTGATGTGCAGGGCGGCGGATATCTTGTCAAGGGACTTCTGTTCGGACATCAGTTGCATGTATGCCTTCACAAGCCCTTTCTTGTGGAGCTTCTGCTGCCACGTGCCGGTATATTCGGTGAAAGTCCTGCCGCAATCCTTGCACTTGAAGCGTTGCGTTCCGTGGTCCTTGCCGAAACGGTAGTAGCGGTTGCTTCCACAATGAGGACAGCAGCCCTGTTTTCCCAACGAGGCAGACAAACGAGAGCTTTCCGGGACTGTCGCCTCGCACTGATTGCCAACACTCAATGCCTGCAACAAAGATTGCCGTTCTGTCTCTGACAAAGACTGGGCGGCTGACAATATTTCATTATATGTCATGATAACCTCCTTTTAAAAAGATATATGCAATTAATATGCCACTTTACAACGCCTTGTTAAACTAGAGCCCTTTTTTAATTATCCTGCGCAAAGATAGTGATACTCACCAAAATCATTCAGGTTTTGATAAGAAATTACTCTTATGATTGAAATTCGAGTATTGCTGTTTCCTTATGGAGGTCGTATCGGTCGTTTTATGCGTGCCATATTTTACTTTTGGATTTGTTCCACTTTCAATTTCTCCTGTATCAAACTATCGGAAACAGCCTTCAAATCCCTGTCATAACCATCAGCTTCTTGGCTCAGCCATTCAATGGTCTTCTCGTCACGCCGGATGTCGAATACGTCATTCAGCCAAAGGATGGTCTTTGCGTCACAACCACCCCATGAACGGATGACGCGGAACTTCAAGGCATCGTCTGCATACTGGCGTTTGGATTTCCAAAGCTTGATGTTGCCCCAGATGGAAAGACTGCACACGACACCCATGCCGACCAAAAGAGAAAAGACCTTGCTCGACCTGATGTCGAAACAATGGCGGTAGATATGCTCCTGCGGCTCGCCTTTCCGCTCTTCCGAACTTCTGACAAACAATTCTTTCAAGTCACGCAACAGGCGCAGAATTTTGTTTGATGCGTAAACCTCCGCCTCCCCGAACTTGGTCAGCATGGCTTTCGTCTGTGCATGATGCTCCTTTGCAGAACTATCGAACAACTCTTTTATGGGAGCCAAATCCATTGCAGGAACTTGCTCCCTTGATTGGTCGTTACTTACTTTTGGAGCGTTCTCCAATTTGTCATTGATGCCCTTCAAGCCATTCCTGATGTCTTCGAAGAGCGCATAAACTTCGTTATTATCCATATTTAGAATCTTATTTTACGTTGTTTCTTTTTCTTGTCTCTACGTTTTAGCTGTTCCTCAAAATGGTTCTCGTCCGCTTGGGGGTTTGTATTGTCAGGCATGAACAGGCCGATGGAGCCGCTGTACAATTCATTGCAGCCGCTTGGCTCGGGTTGGGGTGTCAAGTATTCTGTAACCTGATTGTGCATCACCCTTTGCCGTTCCTCATGTCGGTTGGCGTTCAATGCTGCGTCTATTTTGGAGTAGCTGAACCGCCTGTCAATTTTGGAACCGCTGAACGAGTAGCCGTTCTTGGAGAATACGACACCTTGCACCTCGTCCGAACTGCCCTTGTATTTGAACCGCACTTCCACGCCTTGTTTTTCCATATTAACCATTAATTGCCACCAGTTTCCACACCTTGCAACTTCAGATTTAAGGATGGAATATAGCTCGTATTTGGTCTTGTCCGGCTCTTTCAGGCGGTGGCGTTTCACCTGTTCCTTGCTGTCGGCGAAGTACAGTCTGTACTTCCGTGTCAGTTCCTTGCAGATGCGGGTGCTGCGTATCCGTTCGTTCCGGTCGCTGATTGTCCTGCCATCGTTGGCGATGCGGTTGAAGGCGATATGTACATGCGGATGCTCCTTGTCGAAGTGGCGCACGATAAGGAATTGCGTATCGGTTATTCCCATTTTCTTCAGGTATTCCAACGCTATTCCTGCCATTTCACGGTCGGTAAGACGGTGCTCATCCTCCTTGGAAAAGGCCAATGCGATGTGTCCGACAGGCTTCGTCACTTTCGAATTCATCCTTGCCTGTGCTTCGAAACTGCCCGCTATTGTTCCCTTGCTATCGGCAAACAAGCCGTCACAGACAAGGATTTTAGCACCCTTTTCCTTGTCAAGAATGTAGCTTACCACACCCTTGAAGTTGCTTCCTTTGATGATTTTAGCAATCATATTCAATTATCATAAAAGGATTAGGTTAAGCACTTCCTCGATACGTGCGACCAGTACACGGCATTCCTGTCTCACGTTGGCGAAGCCAGCCGCGTTCGCCTTGTGCGCAAGCTGGTTCAGGTTGTTCGCCATGCCGCATAACTGGCGGATGTAACCCGTATGCTCCGGCGTAAGCCGCTCTTTCACCTGTCCGCCCCTCATGCATCCGCGCAGGAACTCCCCGGCGGAGATGCCCGCACTCCGTACCTTGCCTTTCAGCATATAGTAGTCCGATGTCGCCATCTTCACCGTGAGGCGGTATTTCAGCTTGTCAGCCGCTCCCTTCTTGGGACGGCCTCCCTTGTTCTTTCTATCAAATTTCTTTTTCTGTTCCATTGATTTCTACTGATTAGAATGTGATTACCTATTAGACCAACGGGATGCGGCTTCCACGGAGTTTGGGAGTGGGAGCAGGAGGTTTCGGTATGCCCGAAACACAAACTTGCTCCCCTCAAAACTCCGTTGGACAGGTTCAGAGTAACCCCAAACTACATCCCGTCAATTCGTCTCTTAATTCTCAGAGTTTACGCCATGCCTCGATGTCCTCACCGTAGATGGCAAGATGCTGCCGAGCGATGTTCTCCACCAGTCCAGACACGCTCATCTTGCGTTCACCGAACATGCGGACGATACGGTCGAGGGCATCGCGCGTGCTGCGGCTGAGGAACACGGGCTTGCGGTCTTCTATGGACGGAACAGGAAGAAAGGTTTCCTTGTATTCCTCCAACGATGCCCGGCGTTGCTTACCGCTGATGCGGCGTACCGCCTGTGGAGTTTCGTCTGTCTGTTCAGGTATGGGTACATTAGCCGTTTCCTGTACAACCACGCTTGTCTGCCCCTGCGTGGCGGCAGGCTGCGGTTCTAACCTCGGTGTTTCCTTGCTTGATAGGTTTCCCAAAAATGTTTGCAATGTTGCATCCATTGACTGACTGCTTACGTTCTTTTTCATACTTGTTTGAATTAAATGTTTAACAATAGTGGTCACAGTGCGCACATTTGACCGATTATCGACCGCAAAGAAAGCGGATACATTACAGGTCGTCAAACGATTGGGTTCGGTATGGCAATATTGTACAGGTTTGCATCATACGCATTAGGTTGACGGTGGACATTGCGCCGATTTGCCATCAAGATGAGTCCGTAAGGGATATGGCATCAGTCTGGATGTCATACAGGATGAAGTCCGGGGTAATGTCGGTTGCCCTGATAGCCGCTTGGAGATTTGAAGAACGCCAGAGGCTACCAGACCGACGCCAAATGCTGCCACGCAGGTATGAAGTGATTGGATTAAGCCGGGTTTCGCTTTCCTTTGTATCGCGGACGCTTGGAACAGCCGTTACAGGTCGGCGGACAACGCCACTCCCTACCACTTGCTGCCACAAGCTGCCGCCTAATTGCAAAGCCATTGTTTAATGCAGACACTGGTTTTACTTTGCAGACGAAACGGATTATTAACAACAAAAACAAGATAAAAATGAACATAGTGATTATCTCGAAAGAAAAGTATGAGGAAATGGTCGGCAAGCTCAACCTATTGTCCGACCGGGTGAATGAAATCATTGGTAAGCGCGAAAAAGGGAAACTCAGCCGCTGGATGGACAATCAGGATGTCTGCCAGCAGTTGCGCATCAGTCCCCGCACCTTGCAGACGCTCCGCGACAACGGGACACTGGCTTACTCGCAAATCGGGCACAAGATTTTCTACAAGCCGGAGGACATTCAAAGTATTGTCCGGCTCGTGGAGGACAGGCGCAAGGATGCCGCATGGCGTGGCAGAACCATTTGACAAGTAGAATTTAACGTACCACTAAATCCATTGTAAATACTGCAATTTATGAATGAGTTGATTTTTGCCGACCAAGAACTGGAAGTCGGCTTCATAGAAAAGTTGGATGTCCTGCTGGAAGGCATCGAGAGAATGGGCGCAAGTTGTAAGACTTTGCCAAGTAACGAACAGTTCCTGACTGACAAGGAGGTTTCGGCATGGCTCAAGGTGAGCCGCCGCACCTTGCAAGACTACCGCAACAACGGGATGATTGCCTACTACCAGTTGGGCGGCAAAATCCTGTACAAGGAATCAGACATCGAAAAGATGGTGATGAGCGGGTATCGGAACGCCTACCGCTTGGAAACGTGATATGACACGTGTAAAACAGAGCAAGCCGATGGCCGGGCAGTTATCCTGTCGCCATCGGCTTACTCTTTACAGAAAGGTCATTTTGCTTGCTTCATCCTAACACGTACATCGTGGATGGGTATTGGATAGCGAAAAGAACAAATGGACGGGATTCCCGCTATAGGCTGAACAGAGTTTGTCCATGATGAAACGTCTGAAAGCCATACATTCCTTAGTCCGCAGCCGGAAGGTAACGGCTATTACCATTTCAAGGCTGTACACATCATAGCTTATCCCGTTGTCCTGTTTGATATAGCGCATGGTATCGTTTTCCAACAACTCCTTATTTTTATAAATGGTTCGTATAACCCTGCGAATATCGCAACAGAGCACATTGAACGCATCGCACATTTCTTGCTGTGTCATCCAAACGGGAACGGTCGGAATTATGACCGCCCCGTTTTCATTGATTGTAATGATTTCCCTGTCCATAACTCTTACCTTGTATTAGAAAGTACATTCCGTACATTAGTCATATCACGCAAAATGGAACTGTCCAATACACGGGCATAGTGTTGTGTCATTTTTATATTGGAGTGGCCGAGCATCTTAGCTACATTCTCTATGCTCACACCATTGGCGAGGCAGACCGAGGTCGCATACGAGTGCCGCGCGGCGTGAGTGGTTAAATTCTTCTTTATCAGGCATAAATCGGCTATCTCTTTCAGGTAACTGTTCATCTTCTGGTTGCATGGAACAGGCAGCAATACATTTCTCTTTTGGCAAATGGGATGGTCGGCATATTTGCGGAGAATTTCCAAAGGAATGTCAAGTAAAGGGATATTGCACATGTTCTTTGTCTTTTGCCGTGTCTTGCGAATCCACAGGTTGCCATTCGCATCTTCTACGATGTGTTCGGGAGAAAGTTGCTGTACGTCAATGAACGCCAACCCGGTGAACGCTGCAAAGATGAAGACATCGCGCACGATTCGGATGCGTTCCAATGGAAAATCCTTGTGATAGATAGTCAAAAGTTCGTCCATCGTCAGGAACTCACGTACAACCTCTTTCTCATGGAACTTGATGCCGACAAATGGGTCTTTGGTAATCCATTCATTGGCTAATGCCAAATTGGTAATCTTCTTCAGGCACTTCATGTAACGGATGACGGTGTTCTGTTGGCAGGATTTTTCTGTTTTGAGGTAAAACTCAAAGGCACGGACCAACTCACCGTTGACTTCCGTCAGCGGTAAATCCTCCTTCCCGTATTTCAGCTTGATAAGTTCTGCGAGATAGCGTTTGCAGCTTTCATAACGGCGGACGGTAATCAGCGCATAGTCTTTTCCCACAAGCGCACGGCATTGGTCATTGTGTTCCTGCATCGTGCCGATGAGGGTGCGGATTTCTTTCGGCTCTTTATCCTGCCCAAAGAATTTTTCCTGCAACAGACGTGCGGTAATGGGTTGCCGTTGTTCCTCCAATTCATTAAAGATTCGGTGGAGCTTGATTTTGGCATCCTCGATGTAGGCATTCAAGTCGCACGACTTGCGGTTTTTCCCACGGGCACATTCCTTTGCCTGATTCCACGAAGCAGGGTCAATGCTCTTGCGGATGTTGGTTTCTACTCGCGCACCGTTTACCGTGATGCGCATACATACGGAGGCTTCTCCATTTTTCAACAGTTTGGCTTTCTTGATGAAGAAAAGCACATTGAACGAATTTCTTTTCATTTTTCCTACAGTTTTTAGTGGGACAAAAGTAGGAAACCATCCGCATTTTCTTGATACGCAAAACATTGCAAATCAGCGAGAAAGAATCCAGTTCGGTGAAGATGTTCGCTCCACCTTTTCTGCTCCACCTTTTGGAACACCGGAAGCGGTCATATTCCGCTCTTTTTTACGTCTTGCGGGAAAACAAAAACTCCCGATTTCGCTTGGAAATCAGGAGTTTACTGCTATTTGCTTTTCTTCAAAGTGGTGCCACCAGGAATCGAACCGGGGACACAAGGATTTTCAGTCCTTTGCTCTACCAACTGAGCTATGGCACCAATAATTTCTTGTTTGCGGGTGCAAAGGTATGATTTTTTTTCGGTTTAGGCAAATTTTTATCGAAAAAATTGCTCGTATTTCGAAAAAATGCTGTACCTTTGCACTCGCTTTTAGGGCATCGGGATGTAGCGCAGTTGGTAGCGCACTACGTTCGGGACGTAGGGGTCGGGCGTTCGAGTCGCCTCATCCCGACAAAAGGCGGAATACGGAAGTAATCGTGTTTCGCCTTTTTCTTTTTATTCGTTGTTGTTTTCCATCGTGCGTTTTGGGGCTAGTCGGTTTTTCGAGTGGCGATTTCTATAGATTTGCAATGCGGAATAGTAATAACTTTTTGTTTTATAATGTTCTTGTTGGTCTTTTGTAGGGTCAT
>NZ_JAMBLP010000029.1:0-31333 GCF_023336985.1 Marseilla massiliensis
ATTTAACCCTTGTTGCGCGCCATCACAATGATGTGTCGCCCGTTTGCCTTGCCGTCTTGCCCCGGGTGGCATCAGGTTGCCAAGTCGCTGTCTGCCAGGGCTTTTCTGCCTGCCTCGCAATATGGCCCGTTTCACGTCGTAAAACGGCCCGTATTGCATGGCGTTCAGGGCCGTTTGGCAAGCCGGTTCGGCCTTTGTCGTTGCCTGCCTTGTCGGGGCGCCGGGCATTGGTGTGCCACTGTCGGTGGCTGTGGCAGTTTGCGGCCTTGCCTCTTTTGGCGTGCGGCGTGCCATGCCGGTGTGGCCACCCGTCACCGCATTGCCGGCTTTCGGTTGGCAGCAAACCATGGCCGGGGTGGGTGGGGCTTACGCTGCCGCAGTCGTTTTCGCTTTCTTCTTCAGCCTGTTCTGGGCCTGCCTGAATGCGCTTTCGCTCAGCCCCATTATTTTGCAGATGTCTTCCTTCTCTTTGTTTAGGTAAATGAATATAAGCATTAGCTTGTTTTGCTTTGTCAGGTTGGTATAGTCGTTCTCCATCTTGTCGTTAAGCCCCGGTATTGCGCAGCAGCAGTAGCCTATGAAGCGAGCCGTCTTGTCGTTGCTCCATTTGGCTATGCAGTTGTTGTTTATTATGACGTAGTCTGTCATTTCGTACATTTCTGCCAGGCATTGCCGGGCTTCGGGGGCTATGCCTTCGGCCCGGTTGGGGGCTTGCGCCATTGTTTCCTGCGGGCGTTCCTCCGGCTGCCCGGCCTTTGGGCCATCTTCGGCGTTGCCCTTGTTACTCTCGGCGGCCGCGTTCAATGTGTTGTACAATATATTTTTGAATTCGCTGTAATTGTCGATTATGGCCTGCAGTTCATGTTTGGCCTTCCTTATCTTTCTCTTAAACAAGGCATTTTGGGTGTACTGTTTCATTATTGATATGGCAATCAATGCAATGGCCACAATGGCTATGCAGATTATGCCATGCTTCAGCTTGGCAATTTGTTGCCTGTCTTTTTGCGCAATGTCGAATGTGGCCTGTATCTCGATGATGCTGTCAGCCTGGTTTCTTCTCGTTATAGAGTTGTTCAGGCTCATCATGCTGTCGCCCAACGCGGCAGCATCTTTGTATCGGCCTTGGCCCTGTTTCTCTTTCCTTATTTCTGCCATCATCATCATCTTATAGTTTGGCGTGGCCGTCTTTATGGCTTGCTTTATCATCGTGTCGGCTGTAGCCATGTCGCCCTTATTCTTGTAAGTTTGTGAGAGTATGTAGTAGGTGTCGTGTTTCGGCCTAAGGTTTATCGACATGTCGCCATACTTCTTTGCCTTTTCGAAGTCGCCTTTCACATTATATATATTAGCCAGCCCGCTGTAAATGTTTGCCTTGCCAAAAGAGTCTGTGTGTTCGATGTAAGGTATGCATTTCTCAATGTACGCTATTGCATTGGCCGTGTCTTTCAGGTTGCCGTATATGTCTGATGCTTGCATGTAGA
The DNA here is from genome assembly GCF_023336985.1 of Marseilla massiliensis. Taxonomy (NCBI): domain Bacteria; kingdom Pseudomonadati; phylum Bacteroidota; class Bacteroidia; order Bacteroidales; family Prevotellaceae; genus Marseilla; species Marseilla massiliensis. The sequence continues at coordinate 1,482 of NZ_JAMBLP010000029.1, forward strand.
TTCCTGGTATTAGAAAAGCTTTGTCATACTTGATTTTTTCAGCATATTTTAGCGCTTGTTTTATATATTTCAGGGCATATCTGTTTTCTCCAAGTCTCTTGTTGAAGTAAGCAAGGCTTGCATATATCTTGGCTTTTAGGGCGTCATCGCCTGTCTCTTTGGCTATGCCTGCGGCCTCGAGCAGGTTTCTTAAGGCATTTTTTGTTTCGTTTCTGTCATATTGTGTGCGTCCTTTGAAATACAATGATCGAGCCAATTTTTGTTTGTCGCCATTCTGCCTGTAGTGCTTTATGCTTATGTCTATCATCGAGTCATTGGGCAACACTTCGCCATTTCGGAAGCAGAGGTTTGTTTTCTGCAGGTTGTAATGGGCAATGTCTTCTTCTGATTTCAGGTCGCTTGGGGCTATTCGGCTCAATTCCGCACGGGCTGAGTCGTAGAGCTTTCTCTCCAAGAGAGAGTCTATTTGTGCCAGGCGCGCCTCGGATGTTCCTTGCGTGCATCCTGCCATTATGGCCAATATGGATATGAATGTGGTTAGTAATATTGTTCTGCCGAATCTCATTGTTTTATGTATTTTATGTTTTAAGTTGTGCAAAGTTAACTTATTTTTGTGTAATAAGCGTCTTTTCATGCAATAAAAATAGGGTAGCATCTTGATTTTCCCGTAGTCGCTTACAGGAGGAGTGCCGCATCTTGCGTTGCAGGGGCCACACAGGGTTGCTGCCGACGATGCCGGCACGGTGACGAGGGCATGGTTCTAAGTGGTTTGCCTCGGGCTTTTGCGTAGCCATCTTTCAGTCACCGGCCTTGTTTTTTCAACCCAAATCGGCCATTAGAGAACAAAGTGGTTTGATGCCGTTGCCAGGCAGATAGGCTGCCAACGTTGGCGAAGGCGTAGCGGGCTACGACGAGACAAAGTGGTTGGCAAGATGCCGACAAAAGCATTAAGGCACTTGGAAAGCCAAGATAGGATACTGTGACGTATCACTGGCGGCCTGATGGATGATGGGGGTTCAATCATCTTGCACGCTTTTCCGGGTTGTTTTCCAAATCCTCGTTGGTGGTGTGGCCCTTAGCACTCTCTATTCGCGCTTTGAAAAACGTGGCCGTTACTGCGCACAATCCGTTCGCAATCGATTTTCAAAGGCTGCTTATTGTTGATATTATTGATGGGTATGAAAAGTTTTTTTGTGACATTTTAGCCTGTTTCTGGGCTTTTATGCCATGCGCCAATCTCTCAAAACCCCCGTAATTGCGGGATTTTTTGGCTGCAGGTGCACTTTTTTTATGTCACACCAAAATTTCTGCCTGTTGCAAAAGTCAGAAAAACGCCTTAACTTTGCATCGACAATTGAAACCCAAAAAACTATAAATTTATGATTACTAAAACAAGAATTTTGTCATTGGGCGTCGCGCTCTTGCCATGGCTGGCAATGCTTGCTTCCGCTGATCTTGAAGTGACCAAGTGGGGAGGTGATAACGATACCCGCAACGTGAATGTAGGTGTAGTGCCTCCGGTTGACATAAAGCAAGGGAAGTAGGAGGCTAACGGCTTTCTGCTTGTTCGGCGATGTTAATTTGTCGAGGGGTAAACAATAAATATTATGTTAAGGCTTTACCGGGTAAATAAAAACTCCTAAATTTGTTGACAACCAATAACTGATATATGATATGAAGAAATTTATTTTGGCAGCCTTGGTCTTGTTTAGCCTGTTCCAGTCGGCACAGGCCCGTGGCATCGTTGGCAAGTGGTATTGCACCAATGCATATCTTGACAGCTTGGGGCTGGCTTATTATTATGGTGATTTGGATGGATATTGCAAGTTTGATAATGACGGTATGTTCACTGTTCGAATTAGCGGTGAGATGGTGTCTAGACGCTCAAGCGAGGCAAGTGCTGTTGGTGCGCTGAAAGCTCCAAAGTGGAAGCGGTATAAATCGAAATACCAGACTTTGTTGATAAAGGTGAAAGGAACTTACAGGTTTGATGGCAGTACAATAACAACTGTTGTTGACACTGCTGACGTTCATGTATATATTAATACAGGGCTGGAATATCCGGAAGATCCTGATGCGGGCGCAAGCAGGGCTGAGTTTTATTGGAAGAACACCGAGAGGAATCTGTTTGATAAAGCAGAGAGGCATGCTGCCATTCAGGCTCAAATGATAAGGCGTGAAAAGATGGGGCTATGGACATGGAACAATCTGCCTGTGACGTTAGGAAACGGTGTAATGCAGGTAGGAGACTTAATGCGATTCACCAGAAAAAAGGAGAGGGGCTTTGGTATGGGTGAAGGCTCTGAAGTTGCCGGGCCACACCGTTACTCCACAAAAGAGGTATATGCTTCATCCCGCAGTGCACTGAAGATTCTTGATGATATTGGGAGTTCTGAAAAAGACAGAGCTTGGGCGGTGAAAATCCTAGAAAAGACAGTCGAAAAGGATTCGAGTGCATATTGGATGTTTCATCTTGGGGTGGCTTATGTCTCGGATAATTCAGTAAAACGTGATACAGCGAAGGCCGTAATGCTGTTGAGGAAAGCCGGGCAGACAGGATACGGCAAGGCATATAAAGTTCTTGGCGATATGTACAAGGACGGAAAAGGTGGCGTTTGTCAGGATGTCAGCAAAGCATATTATTATTACAGTCTAGGAGCGGATGTGCATGACAAGAACTGTATGTATTATAAGGGCTATATGCTGACTAAGGGTATTGGTTGCCGACAGAGCTACAGCGATGCCGTGCTTGCATTTTTGCCTGCCGCCAATTGGCCTGATGCAGAATCGCTATATATGCTCGGCGTGTTCCTACGTAACGGGTATGGCGTAGCAAAAGACTCATTGCTGGCAGTTAACAGCCTTCAGCGTGCTGCGCGCATGCATTGCCCTGAGGCTTCCGAGGAGTTGATGCGTCCGCACGAGGAGACGTATATGCACGATGTCTATGCCAATGCCCCCAGGTATTCTTACATCCCCGACAGCCTTCCCGACGTACGCCCTTCTGCAGTGGCCGTTGACTTGCCGGCCGGTGATTATCGGGGTTTCATCGCCACCTACGACTGGAGCGGCAAGTACATCCTTGATGAGCGCCCGTTTGCAATGACGTTAAACGGCGTGACGGGCGGCGGACTTTCGGGAACGTTGACGGTAGGTGACGAGTCGGCCAAGTTCTGCGGTACACTTTCCGGGGGCCGCCTGGTGTTCACCGAAGGTGGGCTGACCATGCCCGACCGCTATGTCCGCGGCGGCAAGCAGTATTACTACTTTGGCGACATGGCGCTCGAAGCCTGTGGCGGCAAGGTGCGTGGCAGGCTGAGCCTCATGTCCCGTAGCCGGAAAGAGCCAGGCAACCCCATGTATTTCGAGCTTGTCGGCAATGCCTCCGGGGCATCGGCCGGCACGGAGTGATTGTCATTCACAAGCACCTGTATTATCTGTTGAATGTTCATTGAACCGAAAATAAAAATGCGATGAGTAGAGTTTACATTAAGGTTCTGGCCGTAGCCTTGTTTCTTGCAGCGGCGTCTGCAGGCCGTGCGAGTGGCGGTGGCGCAGGCTTGGCCGACAGCCTGCGCGGGCGTGTCGGCAACATCGGTGTGTTCAACCGCCTTTTCCCGCAGGAGAAGGCCTACCTTCACTTCGACAACACGGGCTACTTCCGCGGCGAGACGATGTGGTTCAGTGCCTACGTGGTGCGCACCGACCGCGGGCTCCTGTCGGACATGAGCCGTGTGCTCTACGTAGAGTTGCTCGACCCTACGGGCGAAGTGATAGAGACGCGCAAGGTGAGGCTTGACGGCGGGCGCGGGTCGGGTTCGATAAAGCTCGACAGGCTTCTGACGAGCGGCTTCTACGAGGTGCGTGCCTACACCCGCTACATGCTCAACTGGGATTCCGGGTGGGCCTTCTCGCGCTTCCTGCCAGTGTTCGACGCGCCCAAGGAGCCCGGCGACTACGGCCACCCGTCGATAGCCGTGCCCGACCACCGCAAGCGCCTTCCGAGCGTCAGGCAGGAGGACAGCGTTGGGCGCAGCGCTCTCAATGTCGACTTCTATCCCGAGGGCGGCCGGCTGGTGGCCGGGCTTGGGTCGCGCGTGGCCTTTGCCGTGACCGATGGCTCGGGCCGTCCGATTGACGCCGTTGGCACCCTCGTGCTTCCCGGCGGCCGCCATGTGTCGGTTCATACACTGCGCGAGGGCCGCGGCGTGTTCGACTACACGCCCTCCGCTGAGCCCGCCACGCTGCTCTTGACAGACGGTAAGGGCGCCCGCCACCGCTTCACGCTCCCCGCGGCCGATGCCGAAGGTTGCGTCATGTCGGTGGATGCCGTCGACAGCGACTACGTCTACGTGGACATCCGTCGCACGAGTGGCTTTGCCGTTCCGCTGGCCCTTGTTCTTGTCAACGGCGGCAACGTTGAGGGCAACGACATCATCGGCGGCGGTGAGCAGGCGGCCCGCCGCCGCTTCCCCAAGGCCGACATGTCGCCTGGCGTGAGCCAGCTGGCGCTTCTGCGCCCCGACGGTCGCATCGTGGCCGAGCGCATGGTGTTCGTCCATCCCCGCGGCGGTGTCGACACGGTGTCGGTGAATGCCGTTGGCGCTCTCTCTCCCTGCGGCAAGCTGAGGCTTGAGGCGCGCACTGTTCCCGGGGCGACGTTCTCGGTGTCGGTGCGCGACGCAGCCGGCGATGTCAACGGCAGCGCGGGCGACGCGGCCACCTGGCTTCTGCTCACGTCAGACCTTCGCGGCTACATACACCGGCCGGAATACTATCTCGAGTCCGACGACGAGGCCCACCGCCGCGCCGCCGACCTCCTGATGATGGTCCAGGGTTGGCGCCGCTACGACATCAGTCAGATGGACGGCACGGCCCGCTTCGAGAGGCGCCACCCCATAGAGGACGGCCTTTATCTCTACGGTAGCCTTCACCGCGTGAAGCGTAAGGATCCCCTTGGCGGGGTGCGGCTCACGGCCACTCTCTACAAGCGCGACGGCAGCAACATGGGAGGCGTCGCCGTGACCGACAGCTCGGGGCGTTATGCCTTCAGGCTTCCCGACTGCGAGGGTGAGTGGGCCATGCTCCTCAACACGGCCACAGCCAAAGGCAAGCCGCGCGACTACCGCGTGGCCATCGACCGCAACTTCTCGCCTGCTGCGCGTGCCCTTTCGCCGCAGGAGATGGAACGGCATGAGCATGTCGGGCGGCGGCCAAACGTACAGGCAGTGCGTGACTTTAGGATGCTGGCCGGCGGACTGTCGATTGACGAGCGGGTGCACACGCTGAAGGAGGTGAAGGTGAAAGGTCGCCGCCCGTTTGACAACGCCCGCCCAGCGTGGGAGAATCAGCAGCGTGGCGCATTCAAGTCTTACCTGCGCTATGACTGCAACAAGGCGGCCGACGAGATATACGACCGCGGCGAGGAAATGCCCGGGTTCATGGCGTGGCTGGCAGGCAAGAACAGTTTCTTCAGCGGTTCCACAGACGATATGGACGCGCTAAAGCCGGTGCTTGAGGGGAGTGAGCAGATGATGAGTGTGCTTGAGGAAGACTTTGATGAGAAAAACAAAGTGCCGGTTTCTTTTTTAGCTGAAAATAAGGAAGCGTATATAAAGGCCGATCAGGAGCGTGGCAAATATGATGAAATAGCCATAGGCCATGTGCTCACCCTCCAGAGAATAGGCATGTCTTACAAGAAGCGGCCTGTTGTATGGATACTCAACAACAACTTCTACTGCATATCGGACGCCCCGGCGTCAATATCCTTGCGCGATATAATGGACATATATTATAGCTCTTCTGAGATGATGCCCATTAAACTTGACGAGGTCAAGTCGGTGTTCATCTCTGAGGACGATGATATATGGAAGCACTATGTCCGCGTTTCCGGCCTTGAGGGCTACAGCCCGGTGACGGTATTCGTGTATTCCCACCATGTGTTTCCGCAAGGGGCTACCGGCCTGAGGCGCACGTTTTATGACGGCTACAGCCGTGTTGAAACGTTCAGCATGCCCGACTACAGTGTTATGCCCAAGGAGGCCGACCACCGCCGCACGCTCTACTGGAACCCCGAAGTGAAGGCCGACAGCAGCGGGCGTGCCACCATAGAGCTGTATAACAACTCGTCGTGCCGTAGCATAGTAGTGTCGGCGGAGGGCATGACGCCCGACGGGCGTGCCGTGGTGTACAAATGAGTTTGCGATTATGTCGAGATAAAGATGCTGCATAAGCTCTGAAACCTTCTCGCTGAAGGCAATAAGGCTTGCGTTTGATAGTTTTAGTATTAATTGTGTTGATGCCCAAATGTTTTGTGTATGAAGAAGCGAGTTGTTGTTTGTATAGTTTCCTGCCTGTCGTGTATTTTGCTAAATGCGCAGGTGGTACGTACATGTGAGTCTCGTGTGGTTGACGCCAATACCGGCGAGTCTTTGCCCATGGCCGCCGTGCGCTCCTCTGGCGGAGCGTCGACAGTTGCAAATGCCGACGGCTATTTCAAGCTGTCGGCACAATCTGCAGACAGTCTGACAGTGTCGTATGTCGGATATCGTTCTCAGACATTGCCGGTGGTCGGATTGAGCGATGTTGTGCGGCTTGTTCCCGGCAACGTGGTGATTGGGAATGTTGACGTGAGCCCGTTGGGCAAAAAGATGGATGGCATGGTTAAGGCGGCTGTGGAGCGCATGGAGGCCAACGCCGATGCGGCAAGCAACTTCTTTTACAGGCAGACGACGCGGGTGGATGGCAACATGACGAGCATGGTTGAGGCTTTCTTCAACGCCAAGTCTGCCTTCGCCGTGCGTGACTTGATGCTTATAACGGGCCGCTACTCAGACGATGAGGTGAATGGTAGCGTAAGGGGGCATTCGGCTAACCTGCTGGCCTTGTCGGAGCTTTGCATGGTGAGCAACGCCAACCGGCTTGACCTTACGGGCTTCGTCAGTCCTTTGCATTGGAACTACGCCAGGTTCTACGATTTGAGCTACAACATAATAGAGGATGGTGGGCGCACGGTTTATGCCGTGCGCTTCACGCCAAAGGATGAATACAGCAAGTTGATGGCGTTTGATGGAACAGTTTACATGTCGCCCAGCAACAACGAGCTGTTGAGAGTTGATGGCCGGGTGCATAACGTAACGATATTGAGCAACTTCGGTGAAAGGTACGGCAAGGAAGTGAAGGCTGATGTGTGTATTTATGTTGATTATGACAGCTCGCCTGGCTTCAGCAACGTGAGGACGCTCAGGGTAGAGGCAGAATACAACAACAATGGCGCGACAGTGAACTTCTCTTCACTAATGTATAACGTGGGAAAAATGGCATTGTCCGGCGAGAAGAAAGCCCACCCGGCCACAGACCTGCGACGGCAGATAGACAGGATAGGCTATGACGCCGCCTTTTGGAAACGGACAGAGATAGTGAAGCGTACAAAGGCAGAGGAGTGGTTGGCGCACCTGAAGGACACGGAGTCCGTAGGGCCGGGTGACGTGGCTGTTGATATGGGCCCGTCGGCAGTGTGCCGACTGAAGGGCTTCGTCAATGACATTGAGGCCTTCAACAGATTGTTCCCGCAGGAGAAAGTCTACCTGCACTTTGACAACACGGCATATTTCCGTGGCGAGACATTGTGGTTCAGCGCATATGTGGTGCGATGTGACAGGCAGAGGCTCACGGACATGAGCCGGGTGCTCTATGTTGAGCTGCTCGACCCTACGGGCGAAGTGATAGAGACGCGCAAGGTGAGGCTTGACGGCGGGCGCGGCTCCGGGTCGATAAAGCTCGACAATCTGCTCACTAGCGGCTTCTACGAGGTACGTGCATACACCCGCTACATGCTCAACTGGGATGCTGCATGGATGTTCTCGCGTGTGCTCCCAGTGTTTGACGCCCCACAAAAAGCGGGTGACTATGGGCATCCGTCTATCGACGAGGCAAGCCACCGCAAGCGCCTGCCAAGCGTCAGGCAGGAAGATAATGTGGAGCGCATGTCGATTAATGTCGACTTCTATCCTGAGTGCGGACGTCTTGTGGCCGGGTTGCCAACTCGTGTGGCCTTCGCCGTTACAGACAGAGACGGGCGGCCTATGGACACTGAAGGGGAGTTGTTGCTCGCCGACGGTAAGGTTGTTGCCGTGAATACATTGCGTGAGGGGCGGGGCGTGTTCGACTATACCCCGTCACAAGAACCTGCGACGCTAATATTGTCAGGCAAGGACGGTAGGAGGCGTGAGTTTGTGTTACCAGAAGCGAGCAAAGATGGCTGTGTGATGTCGGTTGACGCTACGGACGGTGATTATATTAATGTGGTGGTCAGGCGCAGCGATGGCTTTGCCGGGCCTTTGGCACTTGTGCTGGTCAGCGGCGGCAATGTGGATGCCACAGACATTATCGCCCCAACGGAGCGCACGGCCCGCCGCCGATTCTCTAAGGCCGACATGGCACCGGGCGTTAGCCAACTGGCAGTAATTTCGGAGGACGGGCATGTCGTGGCCGAGCGCATGGCATTCGTTTATCCACGGCAGGGCCTGGATAGCATATACATGAAGGCGGAAGGTGCGCTGTCGCCTTTCGGCAAGTTGACAATCGACATGATGACGCAGCCCGGGGCGACGTTCTCGGTGTCGGTGCGCGACGCAGCCGGCGATGTCAACGGCAGCGCGGGCGACGCGGCCACCTGGCTTCTGCTCACGTCAGACCTTCGCGGCTACATACACCGGCCGGAATACTATCTCGAGTCCGACGACGAGGCCCACCGCCGCGCCGCCGACCTCCTGATGATGGTCCAGGGTTGGCGCCGCTACGACATTAGTCAGATGGACGGCACGGCCCGCTTCGAGAGGCGCCACCCCATAGAGGACGGACTCTATCTCAGCGGCAGGTTGTATCATTCGAAAACGCATGGCGGCGTGAACGGGGCGGAGCTTACGGCAACGCTCTATAACCGGGCAGGTGACTCTATGGACGGTACTGCCAGGACAGACTCGGCCGGAGACTACGTGTTCAGGCTTCCCGACTGCGACGGCGAGTGGACCCTGTTGATGAACGCGAAATATAATGGCGAGTCATCCGGGTGCCGTATAGGCATAGACCGGAATTTCTCGCCGTCGGCCCGGTTGCTGTCACCGTTGGAGACTATGCGCACTGAGGCATATTCGCTGGGGCTGTTGACGTCCATTCCAGGCTTTATGGACTCCTCGCTGGTAAGCCTGCCAATGGATGAGCGCACGCACATATTGAGGACTGTGGAGGTGGAAGGCAAACGGTTGTTTGAGGATGCCCGTGCCGCTTGGGAGAATGAGCAGCGAGGTGCATTCTGGTCTAACATCAGGTATGACTGTGGCAAGGCAGCCGACGAAATCTATGACCGAGGTGGAGAGATGCCCACGGTATTTGAGTGGCTGGCCGGAAAAAACAGTTTCTTTGCTGGGTCGGTCAGTGATATGGAGGGTATCACAACAGATGTCCCTGACTCATTGGAAAACGACCACGACCGTCGGGTGCGTGAAAAAAGTAAGAACTGGATCCCGTCTTCTTTGCTCCTTGACAATATCTCCGACCGCAGGCCCGGCGACGCAATATATTTTCAGGGAGATCGGTTTATAAAGGGGCCCAAGTACGTGGAACTGTTCTATAAGGAGAGAGACCTTGGGCATCAGCTTTTTGCGCAGACAAGTGGGCTGTCATATAAGAACAGGCCTGTGGTATGGATACTCAACAACGCGTTTTATACGGTGACGCAAACGTCAAAGTCTCTTGTCTATGAGGATTTCGACGCGGAAAATATTAATAGTCTTAACCACGAGATAATGCCTCAGTCACTTGAAGACTTCAAGTCTGTGTATATATCAGAAGATGACAATGTTTGGAGGAAATACATCACGATACGTGACTTTGGCCGTCATTCGCCAGTGACGGTCTTTCTGTACAGCCGACATACGTTTCCAGTTAAGCACAAGGGGCAGCGTTGCACGTATTTTGAAGGCTACAGCCGTGTTGAAACGTTCAGCATGCCCGACTACAGCGTTATGCCGAAGGAGGCCGACCACCGCCGCACGCTCTACTGGAACCCCGATGTGAAGGCCGACAGCAGCGGGCGTGCCACCATAGAGCTGTATAACAACTCGTCGTGCCGTAGCATAGTAGTGTCGGCCGAGGGCATGACGCCCGACGGGCGTGCCGTGGTGTACAAATGAGTTTGCGATTATGTCGAGATTTGGATATATAGTTTCATTCGTCTGTTGTGCTCTTGTATTGGGCGCATCTGTGTTCACCGTCTGTGCAGAGTTGCCTGGCGCGATGATAGAGCCTAAATGGTATGCGACGGGTGTTGCATTTATATTCGTAGGCATCGTTTGGGCTGTAGTGGGTATGGTAAGGCCATCGGTTGTTCGTTTTGAACAAGTGTGGAGTGGCTTCGAGGCAGCCTGTGTTGTCGTATGTGCTTTGCAGGCAGTGATGTACCTGATGCAGACAGCTGGTGTGATTGTTCCTTATGGCCGTTTTTCAGCGGGGAGTTTCGACAATGTAGCTGGACTGGCATCGTGCCTGGGCATAAGTCTGCCGATAGGGATGAGGTGGCTTGTGGATGGTCGGCGTTCAAAGAGATTGGCGGTGATGGTATGTAAGGTGTCCTTAATGTCGTGTTTCGGTGTCTTCAACTCAGAAGTTCAACGAATATATTGATGCTTTGAATAATGCTGATAGTTAAAAAATATTATTTATATATAAAATCGTAAAGATTGCTCGCCTGTTAATTGATGTATATTAGGCAGTTTGGAAAAAAGTTAGTATCTTTGCACCCCAAAAAGGGCAAACAGCCCATATTTCAAAACGTTGACAATAATAACAATACATATAATATTTAAAAAACAACAACAATGCCTACAATTCAACAATTGGTAAGAAAAGGCAGGAACGTGCTTGCAGACAAGAGCAAGTCGCCGGCTTTGGACTCATGTCCTCAGCGCCGTGGCGTTTGCGTCCGTGTCTACACCACAACTCCCAAAAAGCCTAATTCGGCAATGCGTAAGGTTGCCCGTGTGCGTTTGACCAACCAGAAAGAAGTTAACTCCTACATCCCCGGCGAAGGGCACAACCTGCAGGAGCACTCTATCGTACTCGTTCGTGGCGGTCGTGTGAAGGACCTTCCCGGTGTTCGCTATCACATTGTGCGTGGTACGCTTGATACCGCAGGTGTAGCCAACCGTACACAGCGCCGTTCAAAGTATGGTGCAAAACGTCCTAAGGCAAAGAAATAACCCGTGCGTAACCGCTGAAGGAAAAAGGACAAAGACATTTTTTTAGATTAGTTTTGCTGGAGAATTGTTATTAAAGGTTGAGTAAATGCCCGAGAGCGGGCGTTGAAGAACAAAGAAACAGCCCCATGCAGAATAAATTTCGTTAAAAACAAAATGAGAAAAGCAAAACCAAAGAAGCGTGTGATCCTGCCGGATCCCGTTTACAATGACCAGAAGGTCTCTAAGTTTGTGAATCATCTGATGTATGACGGCAAGAAGAATACCTCATACCAGATTTTCTATCATGCACTTGATGTCGTAAAGGCAAAGATGAGCAACGAGGAGAAGTCGGCACTCGAGATTTGGAAGAGCGCCCTGGACAACATCACCCCGCAGGTGGAGGTGAAGAGCCGCCGCATCGGTGGTGCCACGTTCCAGGTGCCCACTGAAATCCGTCCCGAGCGCAAGGAGAGCATCTCCATGAAGAACATGATTGCCTTCGCACGCAAGCGCAGTGGAAAGTCGATGGCCGAGAAGCTCGCCGCAGAGATAATGGACGCTTTCAACAGCCAGGGCGGAGCCTTCAAGCGCAAGGAAGACATGCACCGTATGGCAGAGGCTAACCGCGCATTCGCTCACTTCAGATTCTAAACAATAGCATAAAGGTAAAAAGACAATGGCAAACCGCGATTTACATTTGACGCGCAACATCGGCATCATGGCGCATATTGATGCCGGAAAGACCACGACGTCGGAGCGCATCCTGTTCTACACCGGCAAGACCCACAAGATCGGCGAGGTGCATGACGGTGCCGCTACGATGGACTGGATGGCCCAGGAGCAGGAGCGTGGTATAACTATTACCTCTGCTGCTACCACCTGCAATTGGAAGTGGGGTGGCAATGAGTATAAGATCAACCTCATCGACACTCCGGGACACGTTGACTTCACCGCAGAGGTTGAGCGCTCGCTCCGTGTGCTCGACGGTGCTGTGGCCACTTATTCTGCAGCCGATGGCGTGCAGCCTCAGTCGGAGACTGTGTGGCGCCAGGCTGACAAGTATAATGTGCCGCGTATCGGTTATGTAAACAAGATGGACCGCTCTGGAGCCGATTTCTTCGAGACTGTTCAGCAGATGAAGGATATCCTCGGAGCCAATCCTGTTGTTATGCAGGTGCCTATTGGTGCTGAAGAGAACTTCAAAGGCGTTGTAGACCTGATCAAGATGAAGGCCATCCTGTGGCACGACGAGACCATGGGCGCTGAGTATTCCATTGAGGAGATACCTGCCGACCTTAAGGACGAGTGCGACGAGTGGCGCAACAAGCTCCTTGAGGCTGCCGCCGAGTATGATGAGGCCATCATGGAGAAGTATTTCGACGACCCCAACACAATCACCGAGGACGAGATCATCGCTGCCATACGCAAGGGTACTGTATCGATGGCCTGCACCCCGATGATATGCGGTTCTTCATACAAGAACAAGGGCGTTCAGCCGTTGCTCGACTATGTTTGCGCTTTCCTGCCGTCGCCCCTCGACACCGAGAACATCGTGGGCACCAATCCTGAGACAGGTGAGGAAGAGGATCGCAAGCCTTCTGAGGACGCTCCTACTGCAGCCCTCGCATTCAAGATTGCCACCGACCCCTACATGGGACGCCTCGTGTTCTTCCGCGTTTATTCCGGCAAGGTGTGCGCAGGCTCATACGTGCTGAACACACGTTCCGGCAAGAAGGAGCGCGTGAGCCGCCTGTTCCAGATGAACTCCAACAAGGAAATACCCATGGAGTCTATCGATGCCGGCGACATTGGTGCAGGAGTTGGATTCAAGGACATACGTACAGGCGACACCTTGTGCGAAGAGGCTCACCCCATCGTGCTGGAGTCTATGACCTTCCCCGACACTGTGATATCCATCGCAGTGGAGCCCAAGAGCCAGGCAGACATCGCCAAGCTCGACAACGGCCTTGCCAAGCTGGCCGAGGAGGATCCTACGTTCACCGTTCGTACCGACGAGCAGAGTGGCCAGACCATCATCTCGGGTATGGGTGAGCTTCACCTCGACATCATCATCGACCGTCTGAAGCGTGAGTTCAAGGTAGAGTGCAACCAGGGTAAGCCCCAGGTTAACTACAAGGAAGCCATCACCAAGACTGTCAACCTGCGTGAGGTTTACAAGAAGCAGAGCGGCGGTCGTGGTAAGTTTGCCGATATCATTGTCAACATCGGCCCGGTAGACGAGGACTTCAAGGAGGGCGGATTGCAGTTCGTCAACGAGGTTAAGGGTGGTAATATTCCCAAGGAATTCATCCCCTCGGTGCAGAAGGGCTTCGAGAACGCCATGAAGAACGGTGTGCTTGGCGGCTATCCGATGGACAGCATGAAGGTGACGCTGCTCGACGGTTCGTTCCACCCGGTAGACTCAGACCAGCTTTCGTTTGAGCTCGCAGCAATCAATGCCTACAAGAATGGTTGCGTAAAGGCAGGCCCTGTGCTCATGGAGCCCATCATGAAGCTCGAGGTAATCACTCCCGAGGAGAACATGGGTGACGTGATCGGCGACCTCAACAAGCGCCGTGGCCAGGTTGAAGGCATGGACGAGGCTCGCAGTGGCGCACGCGTGGTAAAGGCAATGGTGCCCCTGTCAGAGATGTTCGGATACGTGACAGCTCTGCGTACCATCACCTCAGGTCGCGCAACCAGCTCGATGGAGTACGACCATCATGCGCCTCTCTCAAGCTCTATTGCAAAGGCTGTGCTTGAAGAAGTGAAGGGACGCGCCGACCTGGTGTAATTATATAGACATAACTGAGAGTGCAGGGCTGTTTAGCGAATGACTCTTAAGCAGCTCGGCACTCTCACTACACAAACATAACAAACAAACAATAATGAGTCAGAAAATCAGAATCAAGCTGAAGTCGTACGACCACAAGCTCGTAGACAAGTCAGCAGAGAAAATTGTGAAGGCAGTAAAGGCCACAGGGGCAATCATCAGCGGCCCTATTCCATTGCCTACCCACAAGCGCATTTACACTGTCAACCGCAGTACGTTCGTTAACAAGAAGTCACGCGAGCAGTTCCAGCTCTCAGACTACAAGCGTCTGATTGACATCTACAGCTCTACTGCAAAGACTGTTGACGCGTTGATGAAGCTGGAGTTGCCCAGCGGTGTTGAGGTAGAAATCAAAGTATAGTACTGTTTTAATATTAAATTGAAATGCCAGGATTAATTGGAAGAAAAATCGGAATGACATCCGTTTTCAGTGCCGACGGCAAGAATGTGCCGTGCACTGTTATCGAAGCTGGTCCTTGTGTTGTTACTCAAGTGAAGACCGTTGAGAAAGACGGTTACAAGGCTGTTCAGTTGGGCTTCGCCGAGGCAAAGGAGAAGAATACCTCCAAGCCTATGATGGGCGTGTTCAAGAAGGCCGGTACAACACCTAAGCGCCACTTGGCCGAGTTCAAGTTTGACGAGGAGTATAACCTCGGTGACACCATTACGGTTGACATCTTCAACGACGTACAGTTCGTTGATGTTGTCGGGACATCAAAGGGTAAAGGTTTCCAGGGCGTAATCAAGCGCCACGGCTTTGGCGGTGTAGGCCAGAGCACCCACGGTCAGGACGACCGCGCCCGCAAGCCGGGTTCTATCGGAGCCTGCTCTTATCCCGCAAAGGTGTTCAAGGGCTTGCGCATGGCCGGACACATGGGTAACGAGAGGGTGACCACCCAGAATCTGAGAGTTTTGAAAGTGATACCGGAACATAACCTTATCCTTGTAAAGGGTAGTGTTGCTGGTTATAATGGTTCAACCGTATTAATTGAGAAATAATGGAAATTAACGTATTAAATATCAATGGCCAGGAGACCGGGAGAAAGGTTACGTTAAACGAGGGCATCTTCGGAATTGAACCTAATGACCATGTCATTTATCTGGATGTGAAGCAATATCTTGCCAACCAGCGCCAGGGCACGGCCAAGTCTAAGGAGAGGAGCGAGGTTTCCGGCTCAACCCGCAAGCTCGGTCGCCAGAAAGGTGGCGGCGGTGCACGTCGTGGTGACATCAACTCTCCGCTGCTCGTTGGTGGTGGTCGTGTGTTCGGTCCGAAGCCCCGTGACTACGGTTTCAAGCTGAATAAAAAAGTAAAGAATCTTGCTCGCAAGAGTGCTCTGTCTTACAAGGCACAAGAGAATGCAATATTGGTAGTAGAGGATTTCCAAATGGAAGCCCCTAAGACTAAAGAGTTTATAAATATTGCTAAAAATCTCAAAGTTGACGGTAAGAAAGCCCTTTATCTTTTGCCGGATGTGAATAAAAACGTATATTTGTCAGCTCGCAACTTGCAGCGCGTCGAAGTTATGCTTGCCGCATCACTCAATACGTATAAAGTTTTGAACGCAGATGTGCTGGTTATCACCGAGAATTCGCTCAAGGAGATTGACGGTATCTTAAACAAATAAAGGAGACAACGGAATATGGCATTTATTATAAAACCTTTGGTCACTGAGAAGATGACCAAGATTACAGACAAGTCTTCTGTGGATAGAACTTATACTCCGAAGGCGGGCAAGAACAAGGGCCAGCAGGTGACCAAGAAGGCCACCCCCAAGTATGGCTTCATCGTTAAGCCTGAGGCCAGCAAGATTGACATACAGAAAGAAATCGAGGCCCTGTATAACGTTACCGTTATTGGCGTGAACACAATGCGCTATTCAGGTAAGCGTTCTGCACGTTATACGAAGGCTGGTCTTGTGAAAGGCCAGCGCAATGCGTATAAGAAGGCAATCGTCACTCTGAAGGAGGGTGATACCATAGATTTTTATAGCAATATACAATAATACAAATGGCAGTACGTAAGTTTAAACCGGTTACTCCGGGTCAAAGACACAAGATTATTGGCACGTTCGAGGAAATTACTGCATCCGTGCCAGAGAAGTCTCTCGTTTACGGTAAGCGTTCTACCGGCGGTCGAAACAACACCGGTAAGATGACCATGCGCTACAGAGGTGGCGGTCACAAGAGGAAGTTCCGTTTCATCGACTTCAAGCGGGAGAAGGATGGTGTTCCAGCAGTTGTAAAGACAATAGAGTACGATCCGAACCGCTCGGCTCGCATCGCCCTGTTGTACTACGCTGATGGTGAAAAGCGTTATATTATTGCTCCTAATGGACTGCAAGTTGGAACGACAGTGATGTCGGGTGCAGAGGCAGCGCCAGAGATTGGCAACTGTCTCCCGCTCGCAAACATTCCTGTGGGTACTGTGATCCACAACATCGAGCTTCGCCCTGGCCAGGGTGCCCTGCTCGTGCGTTCCGCAGGAAATTTCGCTCAGTTGACTTCACGTGATGGCAGCTACTGCGTAGTTAAGCTGCCTTCTGGTGAGACTCGCCTGATTCTTAGCGCTTGCAAGGCTACTGTGGGTAGCGTCGGCAATTCTGACCACGCCCTCGAGCAGTCTGGTAAGGCAGGCCGCTCTCGCTGGCTTGGCCGTCGTCCTCACAACCGTGGTGTTGTGATGAATCCTCATGATCACCCGATGGGTGGTGGTGAAGGCCGTCAGTCAGGAGGACACCCGCGCTCACGCAAGGGCTTGTATGCTAAGGGTCTTAAGACACGCTCGCCCAAGAAGCTTTCTAATAAGTACATTATCGAAAGAGCCAATAAGAAGTAATCACGTTAACTAAGTGTAAATTATGAGTCGTTCATTAAAAAAAGGTCCGTATATCAACGTTGCACTCGAGAAGAAGATTCTTGCCATGAACGAGAGTGGCAAGAAGAGTGTCGTTAAGACGTGGGCCAGGGCTTCAATGATTTCCCCCGATTTCGTGGGGCATACCGTTGCAGTCCACAACGGAAATAAATTCATTCCTGTTTACATTACCGAGAACATGGTTGGCCACAAGCTGGGCGAATTCTCACCCACACGTCGCTTTGGTGGTCATGCTGGTAATAAGAAATAGCAGGTTATCCACAAGAAAATAAAAGAAAACAATAATGGGAGCAAGAAAACATATTAAGGCTGAAGAAAGAAAGGCAGCCCTTAAAACACAGTATTTTGCAAAGCTGAAAGGCGTTCCCTCCTCTCCCCGCAAGATGCGCTACGTGGTAGACCTTGTGCGTGGCATGGAGGTTAACCGCGCCTTAGGCGTACTCAGGTTCACCAAGAAGGCCGCAGCTGCTGACGTTGAGAAACTTCTCCGTTCTGCCATTGCCAACTGGGAGGCCAAAAACGACCGTAAGGCTGAGGATGGTGAGCTTTTCATTACTAAGATCTTCGTGGACGAAGGTGTTACCTTGAAGCGCATGAGACCGGCACCTCAGGGCCGTGGTTACAGGATTCGCAAGCGTTCCAATCATGTGACTCTGTATGTAGACTCTAAAACTAATGATAAATAACAAGTAGAATGGGACAGAAAGTTAATCCGATAAGCAACCGTCTCGGTATAGTTAGAGGTTGGGATTCAAATTGGTTTGGAGGCAAGGACTTCGGAGACAACCTCGTGGAGGACATGAAAATCCGCAAGTACCTTAACGAGCGCCTTGCCAAGGCAAGCGTGTCTCGCATTGTCATCGAACGCACACTTAAGCTGGTGACCATTACTATTTGCACTGCCCGCCCGGGTATTGTCATTGGTAAGGGAGGACAGGATGTTGACAAGCTCAAGGAAGAGCTCAAGAAGCTTTATGACAAGGAGATTCAAATCAACATCTTTGAGGTTAAGAAACCCGAGCTCGATGCAACAATCGTAGCAAACAACATTGCCCGTCAGGTGGAGGGTAAGATTGCTTACCGCCGTGCCATCAAGATGGCCATTGCCAATACGATGCGTGCCGGAGCAGAGGGTATCAAGGTTCAGATTACCGGACGTCTTAACGGTGCAGAGATGGCACGCAAGGAGATGTACAAGGAGGGTCGCACCCCGTTGCACACATTCCGTGCCGATATCGATTTCTGCCAGGCCGAGGCCCTTACTAAGGTTGGCCTCTTAGGCATTAAGGTTTGGATTTGCCGTGGCGAGCTTTACGGCAAGCAGGATGTTTCGCCCAACTTCACGCAGGAGAAAGGCAACAGCCGCTCAAACGGTAGCAATGGTGGCAGGAAGTTCCGTAATAAGAAGAGTAAGTAATTGTTAAAAGTTAGAAGCTATCATGTTACAACCTAAGAGAGTAAAATATAGAAGACCCCAAGATGGCCGTGGCAACAAAGGCAACGCCCACAGGGGTACACAGCTGGCTTTCGGCTCTTTCGGCATCAAGACCCTTGAGGCCAAGTGGCTCGACAGCCGCCAGATAGAGGCAGCCCGTGTTGCTGTCAACCGCTACATGCAGCGTGAAGGTCAGGTTTGGATTCGCATATTCCCGGACAAACCTATCACTCGCAAGCCTGCAGATGTGCGTATGGGTAAGGGAAAGGGAGACCCCGCAGGATGGGTTGCCCCTGTAACTCCCGGTCGTATCCTCTTTGAAGTCGAGGGCGTTTCTTTTGAAGTTGCCAAGGAGGCCCTGCGCCTCGCAGCCCAGAAGTTGCCTGTAAAGACGAAGTTTGTTGTTAGACGTGATTACGATAAAAACGCTTGATTATGAAGGTTAAAGAAGTAAGAGAGTTGGAGACCAAAGACCTGGCCGAAAGATTGGAGACAGAAATTGCCAAGTACAATCAGATGAAGTTGAATCATTCAATCAGCCCGCTTGAGAATCCATCAGAGATTAAGATGACACGTCGTAACATCGCGCGCATGAAGACCATTCTGCGCGAAAGAGAACTCAACAAATAATTAGGGCCAGATGGAAAGAAATTTAAGAAAGACAAGACAGGGTGTAGTGATAAGCGCCAAGATGCAGAAGACTATCGTTATCGCATCTAAATTCAAAGAGAAGCACCCTATTTATGGTAAGTTCGTCCAGAAGACAAAGAAGTATCACGTGCATGACGAGAACAGCGAGGCCAATGTCGGCGATACCGTACTCATCATGGAGACCCGTCCTCTGAGCAAGACGAAGAGATGGAGATTAGTACAAATAGTAGAAAAAGCTAAGTAATTATGATACAGGCAGAAACAAGACTTACAGTGTGTGACAATAGCGGTGCCCGTGAAGCTCTTTGCATCCGCGTGCTCGGTGGAACTGGCCGCCGTTATGCCAGTGTGGGCGACGTTATCGTTGTGGCTGTCAAGAATGTCATTCCTTCAAGTGAACTGAAAAAGGGTGCAGTATCTAAGGCTTTGGTAGTACGCACAAAGAAAGAGATTCGTCGTGCAGACGGGTCATACATCCGCTTCGACGACAATGCCTGTGTGTTGCTCAACAATGCAGGCGAAATCCGCGGAAGCCGTATCTTTGGCCCTGTAGCCCGCGAATTGCGTGCCGTCAACATGAAAGTCGTTTCTTTGGCACCAGAGGTTCTTTAACAATAAAAATTGCGACAAGAGATGAATAAGTTTAAAATAAAGAAAAACGATATGGTGCTTGTCTTGTCGGGCAACGACAAGGATGTCAAGGGCTCTAACGGCAAGTACCCCGCTCCTCACAAGGTGCTTAAGGTGCTCGTAAAGGAGCAGCGGGCCATTGTTGAGGGAGTGAACATGGTATCAAAGAGCACGAAGCCTTCAGCAAAGCACCCTCAGGGTGGCATTATCAAGCAGGAGGCTCCGATACATATCTCAAACCTCAGCTTGGTTGACCCCAAGAGCGGTGAGCCCACTCGCGTGGCCATCAAGAGGACAGAGGATGGTAAGAAAGTCCGTATCGCAAAAAAGTCTGGGGAGGAAATTAAGTAATGAATACAGCACAACTAAAGAAAACCTATATAGAGGAGATAGCCCCTGCTCTCAAGAAGCAGTTCAGCTATTCTTCCACTATGCAGATTCCTGTATTGAAGAAGATTGTCATCAACCAGGGATTGGGAGATGCAACTCAGGACAAGAAAATCATCGAAGTGGCAGTAAACGAGATTACCGCCATCACCGGACAGAAGGCTGTAGCAACATATTCTAAGAAGGATATCGCCAACTTCAAGCTCCGCAAGAAGATGCCTATCGGTGTCATGGTTACTCTCCGCCGCGAGCGCATGTACGAGTTCCTCGAGAAGCTCGTAAGGGTGGCTTTGCCCCGTATCCGCGACTTCAAGGGCATTGACAGCAAGTTCGATGGCCGTGGCAATTACACCCTCGGAATCCAGGAGCAGATTATTTTCCCGGAGATTAACATTGATGCAGTAGATCGCCTTCAGGGTATGAACATCACTTTCGTAACCTCTGCAAAGACAGACGAAGAGGGGTATGCTCTGCTCAAGGCTTTTGGCCTGCCGTTCAAGAACGCTAAAAACGATTAAAGAGATATGGCAAAAGAATCAATGAAAGCCCGCGAGGTTAAGCGTGCCAAGCTCGTAGCCCGTTATGCAGAGAAGCGCGCCGCCCTCAAGAAAATCATTGCGACAACCGATGATCCAGCTGAGGCATACGAGGCAGCTCGCAAGTTGCAGAGCATCCCTAAGAACGCTAACCCTATCCGTTTGCACAACCGTTGCAAGATAACGGGCCGTCCGAAGGGATACATGCGCCAGTTCGGCCTCTCTCGTATACAATTCCGTGAGATGGCTTCCAAGGGCTTGATACCCGGTGTGAAGAAGGCCAGCTGGTAAATATGGCAGACTACAGATTTTAGTTTTTAATATTGTCGGGGAAGGCCCGATTAATTAAACAAACATTTATGACAGATCCAATAGCAGATTATCTGACGAGGTTGAGAAACGCAATCATGGCTCATCACCGTGTTGTTGAAGTACCGGCTTCAAACTTGAAGAAGGAAATCACCAAGATCCTCTTCGAGAAGGGTTACATCTTGAACTACAAGTTTATTGAGGATGGCCCACAGGGAACAATCAAGGTTGCCTTGAAGTATGACCCCACAACGAAGGCAAGCGCCATCAAGTGCCTTAAGAGGGTGTCGACACCGGGTTTGCGCAAGTACACCGGTTACAAGGAAATGCCGAGAGTTATTAATGGATTAGGTATAGCTATCTTATCTACATCCAAGGGTGTAATGACAGACAAGGAGGCTTCCACTCTCAAGATTGGCGGCGAGGTTCTTTGTTATGTATATTAATTGGAGGATTGAATATGTCAAGAATAGGTAAATTGCCAATTAGCATCCCTGCGGGTGTTACAGTAACCCTCAACAACGGGGTAGTCAACGTGAAGGGCCCGAAGGGCGAGCTTTCGCAGAAGGTAGACTCTTCTATAATCGTGAAGGTAGCCGATGGCCACGTGACTTTTGAGATTGACGAGAACAATCCTGTCAATTACAAGCAGAAGCAGGCGTTCCACGGCCTCTATCGTGCACTTGTCAACAACATGGTTGTAGGTGTGAGCGAGGGCTACAAGAAGGTGCTCGAGCTCGTAGGTGTTGGTTATCGTGTTTCAAACCAAGGTAACATCATAGAGTTCTCTCTCGGTTACACCCACCCCATCTTCATTCAGCTCCCCAATGAGGTGAAGGTTGAGACTAAGTCAGAAAGAAACCAGAATCCTATCGTCATTCTTGAGTCTTGCGACAAAGCGTTGCTGGGTCTTATCTGTGCAAAAATTCGTTCTTTCCGTATGCCTGAGCCTTACAAAGGAAAAGGTGTTCTGTTCCAGGGTGAAGTTATCCGCAGGAAGTCTGGCAAGACTGCTGCCGCTAAGTAACTTTAATTAATTACGATTATGACAACAAAGAAGATAGAAAGACGAATTAAGATCAAGTACAGAATTCGCAAAAAGGTATTTGGCACCGATGAGCGTCCTCGCTTGAGCGTTTTCCGCAGCAACAAGCAGATATACGCTCAGGTAATCAACGACAACGAAGGCAAGACCATCGTCTCAGCCTCTTCGTTGGGCCTTGAGGCAATGCCAAAGATTCAGCAGGCAGAGAAGGTTGGTGAGCTCATTGCAAAGAAGGCAATCGAGGCTGGTGTTACAGCAGTTGTCTTCGACCGTAATGGCTACCTCTATCATGGGCGTGTAAAGCAACTTGCTGATGCAGCGCGTAAAGGTGGACTTAATTTTTAAACGATTATGGCAATGAACAAAGTTAAAGTAAATAGTGACGTTGAGTTAAAAGACAGGTTGGTTGCTATTAACCGTGTCACCAAGGTGACAAAGGGTGGTCGCACCTTTACTTTCGCAGCCATTGTCGTTGTTGGTGACGGCAACGGCATCATCGGATGTGGCCTTGGAAAGGCTGGTGAGGTAACCGCAGCCATTGCCAAGGGCGTTGAGGCAGCCAAGAAGAACCTCGTTAAGGTGACATTGCTTAGGGGCACCATCCCTCATGAGATAGATGCACGTTTCGGTGGTGCTGATGTGTTCTTGCGTCCGGCAGCAGCCGGTACCGGTCTTGTGGCCGGAGGTGCCATGCGCGCCGTTCTTGAGAGCGTAGGCGTAAAGGACGTGCTTGCCAAGTCTAAGGGTTCTTCCAACCCCCACAACTTGGTCAAGGCAACGATTCTTGCCCTGAGCCAGCTGAGGGATGCATATACCATCGCAGGTACACGTGGCATTAGCATGGAGAAAGTATTTAGAGGATAAGGAGATTTTTGTATGGCAACAATTAAGATAAAGCAGATAAAAAGCAAAATTGGTGCTCCTGCAGACCAGAAGAGAACACTTGCTGCATTAGGCTTGCACAAGATTTCGCAGGTGGTTGAAAAGGAAGACTCTCCTTCGCTCCGCGGAATGATACGCAAGGTTCATCACTTGGTGACCGTTATTGACTAATTTTTCAAACTTAAAAAACGATTCGAAGATGAAGCTACATAATTTAACGCCGGCAGCCGGTTCCACTCATTCCCGTCGCAGGATTGGCCGTGGACCGGGCTCTGGCCTGGGTGGCACCTCTACCCGTGGCCACAAGGGAGCGAAAGCACGCTCTGGCTACAAGAGGAAGATTGGTTTCGAAGGTGGTCAGATGCCTTTGCAGCGTCGTGTGCCTAAGTTCGGATTCAAGAACATCAATCACAAGGAGTACCTCGCTGTAAACCTCCAGACACTCCAGCAGTTGGCAGAGGAGAAATCTCTCACCAAGATTGGGCTGGCTGAACTCGTAGAGGCAGGCATCACCAACGGCAAGAAACTTGTCAAGATCCTTGGCAAAGGCGAACTGACTGCTAAAATAGACGTTGAAGCAAACGCATTCTCAAAAACAGCTGAGGAAGCAATAAAAGCAGTAGGTGGTAACGCAACAATAATCTGAGGAAATGAAGAAGTTAATTGAGACACTACAGAACATTTGGAAGATTGAGGACTTGCGTCAGCGCATTCTCATCACTCTTCTCTTTACGGCTATTTACCGTTTCGGCTCATTCGTTGTACTTCCAGGTATAAACCCGGCCATGTTGGATAAACTACAGTCGCAAACCCAGGGGGGCTTGATGTCGCTTCTGGATATGTTCTCTGGTGGTGCATTTTCCAATGCTTCAATCTTTGCGTTGGGAATAATGCCTTACATCTCAGCTTCTATCGTTATGCAGCTTCTTGCTGTCGCTGTGCCTTATTTCCAAAAGATGCAGCGTGAGGGAGAAAGTGGTCGCAAGAAGATCAGTATGTACACTCGGTGGCTTACGGTGGCAATATTGCTATTCCAAGCCCCGAGTTACCTCATAAATCTTAAGATGCAGGCTGGAAGTGCCCTTGCTACGGGCATTTCCTGGTCTGTTTTCATCATCCCGGCCACCATTATCCTCGCTGCGGGAAGTATGTTCATCCTTTGGTTGGGTGAGCGCATTACAGATAAGGGTATAGGCAATGGTATCTCCCTGATAATCATGATAGGTATCATAGCGCGTTTGCCTCAGGCTTTCATCCAGGAAGTCAGCTCGCGCTTCACTGCCATCACCGGTGGCGGCCTTGTCATGTTCCTCATTGAGATACTCATTCTCTATGCAGTTGTTTGCGCATCTATTGTCTTGGTGCAGGGAACTCGCAAGATCCCTGTACAGTATGCAAAGCGTATTGTTGGCAACAAGCAGTATGGTGGTGCCCGTCAGTACATTCCCCTGAAGTTGTTCGCAGCCAATGTGATGCCTATCATTTTTGCTCAGGCTCTGATGTTCATTCCGTTGGCAATCGTGCAATACTCGACGCCCGAGAACTCCAGCTGGTTTGTGCGTTCCTTGATGGATCACCGCAGCTTGCTGTACAACGTGGTTTTTGCGGTGCTCATCATCGCTTTTACCTATTTCTACACGGCTATTACCTTGAATCCTACACAGATGGCTGAAGACATGAAGCGCAACAATGGCTTCATACCCGGCGTTAAGCCCGGTAAGGACACTGCCGAGTATATCGACACGGTGATGTCACGCATCACCTTCCCCGGTTCGCTGTTTATCGCTTTCATTGCCATCATGCCGGCACTCGCAGGATTGCTTAATGTGCAGGATGCATTCTCGCAGTTCTTTGGCGGTACTTCTCTATTGATTCTCATAGGCGTTGTTCTCGACACCTTGCAGCAGATAGAGAGCCATTTGCTCATGCGCCACTACGACGGCCTGCTCAACTCGGGCCGCATCCATGGCCGTGGCGGTGTTTCCGCATATTGATAAGGACTTCGTGATGAATATATTTCTGAAGACTGAGGATGAAATAGAGCTTATGCGCCAAGCGAACCTGCTCGTGGGCAGGACGCTTGGCGAATTGGCGAAGCATATCAAGCCCGGTGTTTCAACACTGCAGCTGGACAAGGTTGCCAACGAGTTCATTTGCGACAATGGTGCTGTGCCTACGTTCAAGGGGTTTCCCAATCCGTTTGGCCCGCCATTTCCGGCCAGCATCTGCACATCTGTCAACGATGTCGTGGTTCATGGCATTCCCGACGCCGCCACAGTTTTGAAGGATGGTGACATCATTTCAATAGACTGTGGAGTGTTGCTCAACGGTTTCAACGGCGACTCTTGCTACACCTTCTGTGTCGGCGAGGTAGCCCCCGAGGTAAGGCAGTTGCTGAAGGTCACGAAAGAGTCTCTTTACTTAGGTATCGAGGCTGCAATGGCCGGGAGGCATGTGGGCGACATCGGATGTGCAATCCAAGACTATTGCCAGAGCTTCGGTTACGGAATAGTCAGAGAGCTTACCGGCCATGGGATAGGCCGCGAGATGCACGAAGATCCAAAGATACCCAATTACGGTGGAAGGGGTCGAGGCATCATGCTGAAGTCTGGGATGTGCATAGCCATCGAGCCGATGGTGACGATGGGAAACAGGGCCATAGGCATCATGCCCGACAAGTGGACCATAAAGACGCTTGACGGACGGCCAGCCGCCCACTTTGAGCATACAATAGCCATACGCAAAGGCAAGGCAGACATTTTATCATCATTCGAAGAAGTAGAACGTTTAGAAGGCAAATTATATTGATATGGCAAAACAATCCGCTATAGAACAAGACGGGACAATCATCGAGTCGCTCTCCAATGCAATGTTCCGTGTTGAATTGGAGAATGGGGTGCAGATAATTGCCCACATCTCGGGCAAGATGCGAATGCACTACATCAAGATTCTTCCCGGCGACAAAGTAAAGGTAGAGATGAGCCCTTACGATTTGACAAAAGGCAGAATCGTATTCAGATACAAATAATCATTAGGCATAAATATGAAGACAAGAGCATCATTGAAGAAGCGCACCCCCGACTGCAAGATTGTGCGTCGCAAGGGTCGCCTGTTCGTTATCAACAAGAAAAACCCCAAGTACAAGTTGCGTCAGGGTTAATTAAGACATTAAACATTTATCTATTTTATTTATTAACAAATGGCAATAAGAATTGTTGGAGTAGATTTGCCCCAAGACAAGCGTGGCGAAATCGCATTGACTTATATCTACGGTATAGGTCGAAGTAGTTCAGCAAAGATATTGGATAAGGCAGGCGTCAGCCGCGACCTGAAGGTCAGCGAGTGGACAGACGACCAGGCAGCCAAAATCCGTGAAATCATCGGCGCTGAGTACAAAGTGGAAGGTGATCTCCGTTCAGAGATCCAGTTGAACATCAAGCGTCTGATGGACATTGGTTGCTACAGGGGAATCCGTCACCGTCTCGGTCTTCCTGTTCGCGGTCAGAGCACTAAGAATAATGCTCGTACCCGTAAGGGAAAGAAGAAGACTGTTGCAAACAAGAAGAAGGCCACTAAATAATTAATAGTTAGTAATTAAGAATTTGGAATCATGGCAAAGAAAACAGTCACTTCAAAGAAAAGGAACGTAAAGGTTGACGCGATAGGTCAGCTTCATGTACATAGCTCGTTCAACAACATCATCGTCTCTTTGGCCAACAGCGAGGGCCAGGTTATCTCATGGTCTTCAGCCGGAAAGATGGGTTTCCGCGGTTCAAAGAAGAACACCCCGTATGCAGCCCAGATGGCAGCTGAGGATTGTGCCAAGGTGGCCTACGACCTCGGTCTGCGCAAGGTGAAGGCTTATGTCAAGGGTCCGGGTAACGGCCGTGAGTCAGCCATCCGTGCTATCCACGGTGCCGGCATAGAGGTGATGGAGATAGTAGATGTTACTCCGCTGCCGCACAATGGCTGCCGTCCTCCGAAGAGAAGAAGAGTATAGTCAACGAGCAATGTAGAACTTATTAGCATTAGATATTATGGCAAGATATATTGGACCGAAATCAAGGATTGCGCGTCGTTTTGGAGAGCCCATCTTCGGCGCAGACAAAGTTTTGTCTAGGAGAAACTTCCCTCCTGGACAGCATGGCAACAGCCGTCGCAGGAAGACTTCCGAGTATGGCGTCATGCTGGCAGAGAAGCAGAAAGCCAAGTATACATACGGAGTGCTTGAGCGCCAGTTCCGCAATATGTTTGAGAAGGCTGCCCGTGCTGAGGGCATTACCGGTGAGGTGTTGCTCCAGAACCTGGAGAGCCGTCTCGACAACATTGTGTTCCGTCTGGGCATTGCCCCGACTCGCGCTGCTGCACGCCAGCTCGTTGGCCACAAGCACATAACGGTAGACGGACAGGTTGTCAACATACCTTCTTACTCCGTTAAGCCCGGCCAGATTGTGGCTGTTCGCGAGAAGTCAAAGTCACTCGAGGTCATCGAGGCTGCCCTTGCCGGTTTTAACCACAGCAAGTACCCTTGGCTCGAATGGGATGAGAACATCAAGGGAGGCAAGTATCTGCACAAGCCCGACCGTGCCGACATCCCCGAGAACATTAAGGAGCAGTTAATCGTTGAGTTGTACTCTAAATAAATCATTGAATTAATGGCGATATTAGCATTTCAAAAACCTGATAAAGTCGTAATGCTGGAGGCTACGGACAAGTTCGGCAAGTTCGAATTCCGTCCATTGGAGCCCGGCTTCGGCGTGACCATAGGTAACGCCCTGCGCCGCATTCTTCTTTCATCGCTTGAGGGCTATGCTGTCAACACTGTCCGCATTGCGGGGGTGGAGCACGAGTTCTCGTCAGTGCCCGGTGTCAAGGAAGACGTGACCAACATTATCTTGAATCTCAAGCAAGTGAGGTTCAAGCAAGTAGTAGAAGAATTCGAGAACGAAAAAGTTAGCATCACGGTTGAGAATTCCACCGAGTTTAAGGCCGGCGATATAGGCAAGTATCTGACTGGATTTGAAGTGTTAAACCCAGATTTGGTGATTTGTCATTTAGACTCAAAAGCTTCAATGCAGATTGACCTTACCATTAACAAAGGTCGTGGATATGTGCCCGCCGACGAGAACCGGGAGTTCTGCACCGATGTGAACGTAATTCCAATCGATTCTATTTACACCCCGATCCGTAACGTCAAGTATTCCGTTGAGCCCTATCGTGTCGAGCAGAAGACCGACTACGACAAGCTCATCCTTGAAGTGTCTACGGATGGTTCCATTCACCCGAAGGATGCCCTTAAGGAGGCCGCAAAGATTCTCATCTATCACTTCATGCTCTTCTCCGACGAGAAGATAACGTTGGAGAACACCGACGTTGACGGCAATCAGGAGTTTGATGAGGAAGTGTTGCACATGCGCCAGTTGCTCAAGACGCGCCTTGTTGACATGAACCTCAGCGTGCGCGCGCTCAACTGCCTCAAGGCAGCCGATGTCGAGACGCTCGGCGACCTTGTGCAGTACAACAAGACCGACCTGCTCAAGTTTCGCAACTTCGGCAAGAAATCGCTCACCGAGCTTGATGATTTGCTCGAGAGTCTGAATCTGTCGTTTGGAACCGATATTTCCAAGTATAAGTTAGACAAGGAATGACAGCCGTCCGGGTGCCTTCCAAGGTGCCCGGCACTGCTTCCACTTGAAAAAGTAAACAAACAAAATGAGACATAACAAGAAATTCAATCATTTGAGTCGTACTGCAGACCACCGTCATGCCATGCTTGCAAACATGACTATTTCGCTGATCATGCACAAAAGAATCACTACGACTCTCGCCAAGGCTAAGGCTCTGAAGAAGTATGCCGAGCCCCTTATCACTCGTTGCAAGGACGACTCAACCCATTCGCGCCGCGTGGTGTTCAGCCACCTGCAGAACAAGGAAGCTCTCAAGGAGCTCTTTGGGCCGGTTGCCGCTAAGGTTGGCGACCGTCCGGGAGGATACACCCGTATCATCAAGCTTGGGTTCCGTAAGGGTGATGGAGCCGAAATATGCTTCATCGAGCTTGTAGACTTCGATGAGAACATGGCTAAGACAGCCGGCAAGAAGAAGGCTACCCGCCGTTCTCGTCGCTCTGCCAAGGCTGAGGCACCTGCTGCCGAGGCTGCAGCCGAGACTGTTGAGGCAACAGAGGCTCCTGCCGCCGAGGCTGCCGAGGCTCCTGCCAAAGACGAGGCCAAGGCTGAATAACTTGAGGATTACAACTCACACAATAGCACCCGGGCAACTTCATTTGTCCGGGTGTTTTTTGTTTGCCTAATGAATTGTTGTTGTTTATGGTCAGTCTGAAAATCCGGCTGCAAATTCCGGGACACCCGATAAACATAGGGGCTTAAGCGTAAAGGGTGTTAGGGAGTTAAGAATTAAAAAATTAAGAAAGGGCTACGCTATGATAGCCAATGCTATTGTCCTCTAACTCCTTGTAACACCTTCTAACTTCCTCTAACTCCATTGTACACAAAGACTATTGTCTTAACTCCTTTACTCCCTAACTCCTTAACTTCTAAATAGCCACCTGGATTTATCCGGTGAGCCCAAATTCCCCTTTATGCAAGCTGTTTTGGAGGCATTAATCGCGAGCTTCTCCACCTCATTAAATCATCTTGCCTGTTTCGTTTCTTCAAAGAGCGCATGCCGCGCAATGGCTACAAATATCTCTAAACCGAAGACGATGTCTGCAACTATTATCAGACACTTGGCTTGAACCTCATCCGCAAAGGACTTTTCGGGCAATACAATTATGGACTGCCGATGTAAGACTTGAATGTCTGATACATGATTTAGAATTAAGGAGGGGATTTTTCCTCTCCTCTTCTCTTTATATACCGATAAATCATGGATTTACAAGAAAATACACTATCTTTGCGAAAGTAATCAAGCGTTATGTAACATATACGGTGAAAACATTGCACAAGTGGAGCATTCCAGACACAGGTGCTTTGACAATTATCTGCGCCATTTCCTGAGATTTTATGTAAT
>NZ_JAMBLP010000030.1:0-30726 GCF_023336985.1 Marseilla massiliensis
GGGAATAGAGAAGACCGTGCGCTGGTATCTCGACAACCAGGAGTGGATGGACAACGTGACGAGCGGCGACTACCAGCGTTATTACGACGACATGTACAAGAACCGCTGAGCAACACAGGCATGGACGCACTTTCGGCATCACTGAACACCTTTCTCGTGAGGCTTGGGATGAATCCCGAGACGGTGCCCCACGAGACCGTTCACTACATGGAGCACTTGTTGCGGCTGCTCGACGCCGCCGACGAACAGGCGCTAACCGACTACTACGGCCTGTTTGGGGCCCAACGCCGCAGCCTCGGCGAGATAGCGCAGAGCCGCTCGCTCTCGCCCGAAGACATGATGGCGCTTATCGACAACTGCGTGCGCCGCCTGGCCGTGACGCCCGAGTGGCAGGTCATACGCGAGGGCATGGGCAGCGCCCGCCGCTGAGCAGTCGAGGCGTTGCGCCTCGGCAGCCGCATCAAATCCTCATCCCCGGCAGGCGTTGCAGGCTTGTCGGGGATGAGTTTTTTGTAAAACATTGCCACCATCCCTGCGGTTTTCTTCAACTGCCTGGCTCACAGAGGGTTGCAATGCCGGCCGTATGGCAGTCCGAAACGGGCTGTCCTGCACCACGAAACGGGCCGTTTCGGACTGCAAAACGGCCCATGCCGCACAGCAGCATCGCCCTTTCGGCGTTCCGTCATCGCTTTTGTCACTATTTATTACCGCAAGACCAGCTGTAGCGTAAGCCGTCGGCAGCCTCACGACCCGTTTGGGTTTATAGTCGAAAAACATATTTTTACGTATATTCTTTGGCAAGAAGAAAATAATGTTTACCTTTGCATAAAACGAAGACAATTACCGAATCAGTGGCAAACATCGCGTTATGCCATAGTTAAGTATTATGAAAATGAAGAAGATTTTGTTGCTTGGCTCAGGCGAACTGGGCCGTGAGTTCGTCATTGCAGCCAAGCGGGCAGGGCAGTATGTCGTGGCTTGCGACCGCTATGCCGGTGCCCCTGCCATGCAGGTGGCCGATGAGTGCGATGTGTTCAGCATGCTCGACGGCGACGCCCTCGACGCTGCCGTGGCCAGACACAAGCCCGACATCATTGTGCCGGAGATTGAAGCCATACGCACCGAGCGCCTGTTCGACTACGAGAGGCAGGGAATGCAGGTGGTGCCGAGCGCACGCGCCGTCAACTACACCATGAACCGGCGGGCCATACGCGACCTCGCCGCCAAGGAACTGGGTCTGCGCACGGCTCGATACCACTATGCCAAGACCTTCGACGAGATGAAGGCGGCTGCCGCCGACATAGGCTTCCCGTGTGTGGTCAAGCCGCTCATGTCGTCGTCGGGCCACGGACAGAGCTACGTTCACAGCGAGGCTGAGCTTGAGAAAGCCTTCAACGATGCCATGGAGGGCAGTCGCGGCGACGTGAAAGAGGTGATTGTGGAGGAGTTTATCGACTTTGACAGCGAGTTCACCCTGCTTACCGTTACCCAGAAAGAAGGGCCCACGCTATTCTGCCCGCCCATAGGCCACGTGCAGAAAGGCGGCGACTACCGCGAGAGCTGGCAGCCATACAGCATCTCTGACGAGGCTCTGGCGGCAGCGCAGCACATAGCCGGCCGCGTCACCGAGGCACTGACGGGAGCCGGGCTGTGGGGCGTGGAGTTCTTCCTGACCAAGCAAGGCGAGGTCATCTTCTCGGAGCTGTCGCCCAGACCGCACGACACAGGCATGGTGACGCTGGGACATACCACCAACCTGAGCGAGTTTGAGCTGCATTTCCGTGCTGTCATGGGGCTGCCCATTGCCGGCATACACCTTGAGCACGCCGGTGCAAGCGCGGTGGTGCTGGCCAAGGGCGAGGGCGGCGTGCCCGAATACAACCTTGTCGACGCCCTGAGCGAAGACTACACCCGTGTGCGCATTTTCGGCAAACCGGAGCAACACCCGGGCCGGCGCATGGGAGTGGTGCTGTGCTACGGCCCCGCCGACGCCGACACAACGCCGTTGCGCGACAAGGCCAAGCGCCTGGCGGCTACAGTGATACGCTGACAATTTTCGACCGTAAAGACCGGGCAGCCCGAAAGGCACACGCTGGCATGGCGGGTTGCCCGGCACATTCATACTATTGCAATGGATAAGTCTGAAGGAAGATTGATTGACTTGCCGCGCATAGCCGACCCGCGTGGCAACCTTACCGTGGCCGAAGCCCACAGCCACTTGCCTTTCGGCGTGGCCCGGGTGTATTGGGTCTACGACGTGCCTGCGGGCGAATGCCGCGGCGGCCATGCCCACAAGGCGTGCCGGGAGTTTATCGTCGCCGTGAGCGGGAGCTTCACGGTGACGCTCGACGACGGCCGCGAGAAGCAGACGTTCCTGCTCAACCATCCATACCAGGGGCTGCTCGTCGAGACGGGAGTGTGGCGGACGCTCGACGATTTCTCGTCGGGCGCGGTGTGCCTGGTGATGGCTTCTGAGCCATTCGAGGAAGAAGACTACATCCGCGACTACGGCGACTACCTGGAATACTTGCGCGGCAAATGATAGACATAAGGCATTACGAACCACAGAGCGCGTCAGAGTGGAATGCGTTTGTGGCCGAGTCGAAGAACGGTACGTTTCTTTTCGACCGCCGGTATATGGACTACCACAGCGACCGGTTTGCCGACTCGTCGCTCATGGTTTACCGCGACGGGCGGCTGTTTGCACTGTTGCCTGCCAACAGGGAGGGCGATGTGCTTTGCTCCCACCGCGGACTGACATACGGGGGGCTGGTCACCGGCCCGTCGGCAACGGCGTCGGCAGTGGTCGAGGCGTTTGAGGCTGTCAACGCTTACCTGCGTGGCGAGGGACTGCGGCGCGTGGTCTACAAGGCCGTTCCGTGGATATACCACCGTGTACCGTCCGAAGAAGACCTCTACGCGCTGTTCCGCGTATGCCGGGCAAGGCTCGTGGCGCGCGACATCTCGTCGGCCATCATGCAGCCCCACCGGCTGAAGTGGCACCGCGACCGCCGCTATGGCATCAACCGTTGCCGCAATAACGGGGTGGCGGTCGAGCTCAGCGACGACTTCGAAGGCTTCTGGCCGGTGCTCGAAGACAACCTGATGCGCAGCCACGGGGCCCGACCCGTTCACTCGCTTGGCGAGATCAGGCTGCTCAAGTCGCGGTTCCCCGACAACATATTGCTCTATGTGGCGCGCCGCGACGGCCGGGTGCTCGGCGGAACCGTGCTTTATGTCACGCCACAGGTGGTGCACGCACAGTATATTTCGGCGTCGGCCGAGGGTAAGGCGCTGCGTGTCATCGATGCGATATACGACCGAATACTCAACGGCGACTTTGCCGACTGCCTGTATTTCGACTTCGGTAAGTCTACCGAAGACTGCGGCCGCGTGCTCAACGAATCGCTCATCTACCAGAAAGAGGGGTTCGGCGGGCGCGGCGTGTGCTACGACTGGTATGAGTGGAGCTTGTAGCCGAGGGCCCGCCGGCAGGCCCAAACTGCGGCATTGCATGGCCGCAGACAGTTTAAAACATATTTCGAGATGATAAAGTATCTGGATTTGAAGAAAGTCACCGAGGTCTACTCGGGCGAGATCAAGGCCGCCGTGGAGCAGGTGATTGACAGTGGGTGGTATCTGCAGGGCGAGGCAACGTCGCGCTTCGAGCGCCATTACGCCGGGTTCATCGGCACGGAGCATTGCGTGGCTTGCGGCAACGGGCTCGATGCTCTGACGCTGATAATGCGTGCATACATTGAGATGGGGGTGATGAAGCCGGGCGACGAGGTTGTTGTGCCGGCCAACACATACATTGCATCAATACTCGCCATCACCGCGAATGGGTTGAGGCCTGTGCTTGTAGAGCCGCGTACCGACACCTTGCAGATAGACGACGGACTGATAGAGCAGGCTCTCACGCCGCGTACGAAGGCTGTCATGATTGTTCATCTCTACGGTAGGTGCGCCTACTCCGAACGCATTGGGGAGATATGCCGCAGCCGAGGATTGCGCCTGATAGAAGACAACGCACAGGCACACGGGCTTAGGTATGGCGGCAAACGCACGGGAGCGCTCGGCGACGCTGCCGGCCACAGCTTCTATCCGGGCAAGAACCTCGGGGCGCTTGGCGACGCAGGGGCAGTTACTACCGACGACGTGGAGCTGGCGGCCGCCGTGCGAGCTCTGGCCAACTATGGCTCTTCGCGCAAGTATGTGTTTCGTTACAAGGGCATGAACAGCCGTATGGACGAGCTGCAGGCTGCTGTGCTCGACGTCAAGCTGGCCCATCTCGACGAGGAGAACATGCTTAGGCGCAGTGTGGCCTTGGATTACATAGAGAATGTGGACAACCCGCTGATTGTTTTGCCTGGGCAGGACTATTGGCGAAACAGTGTGTTCCACATATTCCCCGTGATGTGCGAGAGGCGCGACGAACTGCAGGAGTATCTGGCAGAAAACGGTGTCCAGACCATGATTCACTATCCGATACCGCCCCACCGGCAGCAGTGCTATGAAGAGTGGGCTGGCATGAGCCTGCCTGTAACAGAGCAAATACATGCCCGGGAACTGAGCATTCCGTGCAACCAGGTGCTCGAAAAGCGCGAAGTCCTTACCATTATAGAATTGCTCAACAGCTTCGGTCGCTGAGGCTGGGAAGTGTTTCCTGCCCGCGCAATGCAGCGCCCCCGGGTGGCATGTGGGCCTCCCGGGGGCGCTGTCGGTTGTTGGCTGTTTGCTGCCGGGCCATGTTTCAATGTCAGTGTGGGCTCGTTTGCCTGGCGTTTTTGTAAAAGCAACGTCGCCTTGCGGGTCGCCATGCCAATAGCCTGGCTGTGAGCACATTGCGACGGAGGCCGTTTTGCCGTACGATATCGGTCGTCTTGCATGGTAAAACAGGCCGTTTGGCACCGCAAAACGGGCGTTGTGGCAGCCGGATAGTGGTGTTGGCCATCTGTGGGGCTGCATTTTGTAAACATCTTTCTTGGCCGTAAGGCCCTGCCGAAGTCTGTTTGTGGTTCAAGACTGCTGCTTGTTGTCCGAAGGCTTGCGGCTGCTATAGGCCTTTCCAGCGCCATGTCCATCCTGCAGCAAGCACAAAAAGGGGGAGACGTCGTTGTGCCGTCTCCCCCTTGTCGAGTCAGTTTGGTTGTGTTGTTACTTCATTATGGTCTTCACAGTCTTGCCGTCGGCATACTTGGTGATGTATACCTGGCCGCTCACAGGCGTCTCGATGCGCTGGCCGTTGAGGTTGTATATGCCTTCAATGGCATTGTCGTCGATGGTCAGGTTGTCGATGCCGTCGGCAATGTCCGGGTCGGTCACTGTAACGGTGTAGGTTGAAACCTTTTTCAAATCGGCCGACATCACAGTGATGTTGGCGATGCTTGTGCCGGCGCCGTCGTCGGTATGAACCACATCGACGGTCACTTTGGCATCTTTGGCATTGGTGGTCACGGCTACGTCTTCGGCTGTAATCTCACCGATTCCCTTAATGCTCAGAGTGTAATCGCTTGTTGCGGGGGCGAAGTTCTCTACAGCATTGCCCTTCACGCTGATGCCGGTGGCTGTGCCGTTGTATATCAGTTCAAAGTCATCCACGAGCAAAGAGTCGGCCCCTGTGCCTTCGCCCGGGTCGGCGTTGGTGGATATTGTGACGAGAATAGCCTTCGGGTCTTTCTCCGTATATGCCGAATAGTCAAACGGCATAACAAGTTTCTGCCATGCAAAGCCGTTGCTTGCAATCTTCGTGTCGGCGGCGCGGCCCACTATTATGTCGGTGTAATCCTTGTCGACAGGCTCCTGATAGTATGAGCCGTCGGTTATCACGGCAGTGATGGTGGCGTAAGGATGCTCCTCGACGGGTGTCTCCTGCTTGAACTTAACCCATACGGCGAGAGAGTCGGGCTTGCCGTTTATCAGGGCGTAGAAGGGGTCTCCGTTGGCGTCTACTTCTGTGCTGGTTATGTCGAGGAACGCATTGTTGTCGGTGCTTGTGGCCGAGAAGCCGCCGGCTTTCAGCCGTCCTGTTGTCAGGGTGCCGTTGGCTACGATAGAGCCGAGGGCGAGACCAGACTTGATGAGCACGCTCTTGGTGCCTGTGGAGCCCGGGCGCACGTCGTCACTGATGAATGTGTGGGGCACGCTGCTTACGATGCCGGCAAGCATTCCGGTGCAGCTCATGAACGAGTGCCAATTGTTTGGCTCGTCGCTTGTGGCCGAACCGGCTGTAGCCGTGTGGAAGTTCTCGAATCCGGAATTGCCTATCTGGTAGCCGCCGTCGCCAAACTGCACGTCGATGGTCTGCCCGATAGAGGCTGTCATGTCTATGTTTATGATGAAATAGAGTTGGCTTCCACGTATCTCGGCGGTGAGTTCAATTGGTACCGAGCCTAAGTTGGGGCCCATCCAGATGGGAATTCCCTCCAATGTTCCTTCGGTAATGTTGATTGATTGAGAGGTTCTTATTGTGGTGACGTCGCCATCCACGATTCCGGGAACGTCGTCTACAACGATGTTTCCGATGCCCATCGGTTGCCCGTTCATTTGGAGCACCAGGTTGTTGAGGCTCAGTTTGTATCTCTGATTCTCGTTAGCGTCAATCGAGACCGTCGTTTCCTGGTCTGATAAGGCATTGCCGTTGACTGTCACTTTCAACACGTCAGTGTAGTCGGTTGCCTGGGCTGTAAAGGCCGCAAAGGCCAATGCAGTTAATGTTAAAAGTTTTTTCATTTGCTTCTTTCTTATTGGTTTTACTTTGTTATAGTCATTATTTGAGATTATAAGTTACCCCAACAGTTCCATAAATGGGGTAAAGCTTCTGTTCAATGGTGTCGAACCCCTTCTTGAATATGTTTGTGAAGCCCCATGAAAGGTCGGCGTAGATACCCCAGCGCTTATACACATACCAGTCAACCCCGGCGTCGATGCCAAACTGCCAGTGGCGCATGTCGTCGCTGAAATCAAACGTTGCCCCCTCGCTTTCGCTGTCTCCCATCAGTATCTTAGCCCCTGTCGGTGTGTTTTCGCGTAAGTATCCGCTATAGACATAGCCGTCGAATTTGCGCGAAGTGACGTACGACACATACGGGCCGAGCCTTACCAGCACGTTTTTCGCCGGTGTATAGGTGGCCTGTATGGGCAGTGTGAGGGCCCACTCTTCAGCCTTTATCACCGTGTTGCCGGTGTAGTAGCCTGTCAGCCTGCTGCTGCCCTTCACCATGGACATGTGGTAATTCTTCACCGTGGCGTCTACTTCCATGCCTTTGTTTTCCAGTTTGATGCCGGTCATCGCCCCCCATCGTCCTTTGATTTGCTTCTGCATGTCGAACGCGAGCGAGTAGTTTGACTGCATCTTGTATCTGTTCATCTTGCGTATCGTGGCCGGTATTCCAAGCGGGGCGGTGCCTCCGAGGTTGTATCCCAGCTTTACGCTGTAGCGTATGTCTTCGGGTAAGCTCAGCGTAAACGCCTTTGCAGATGCCGAAAAGGCTGCCATGGCAACAGCAGATATGATGATTCTCTTCATTGTCATTACTGTATGTCTGTGCATATTAGTTCCACTTTGTCTATGAGTAGCGTGCTTCCTATAGCCCCTTTGAAGTATGCGCCGTCGACACTCGACGAGAATACGATGGTCAGGCTGTATCCGCGGTTGTTGAGCAAAGTTTGGTCTATGTCTTTACTGAATACGAAGTCGGCCTCGAACTCAGTCCACTGGTTGGTGGGGACGATGTTTGTCACTTGTGCAATGGCCACGATGTAGGGGCTCGTCTTCACGTCGTCACCGTTGAGCACTATGGTTTCGTTGGCTTCGTTGTGGTTGCGGTAGAACACGGCATAGATGTCGCCCTGGTCTGTCTTGTCTGCAATTATGCTTCCATTCTCGTCCTGGTACTGCTCTCCGGGCTCATACTGGTAGTATCCCCTGAACTTTGACGGTGTGCGGTCGAAGGGTTCTCCAAACCTTGTGGCCTTCATTGCGTCGGTCACCGCCATCGAAACGTCGAACGCACCGATGAACAGGTTGCCGGCAGCAATGCGCATATTCATCATTGCCCCGAACGCTCCTGTATTCTGGGTAGTCAGTTTCACGGCATAGCCGTCGTAGCCGTCGGCATACGGTATGGTTGGGAATGCCATCGAATCGGTGACATATTTGCCTTGGTCAGGGTCGTACTTGGTTGCCATTCCGGTCATTGCGTAGCCGCCGTTGCCGGTGTCCCAGCGCGAGAGGGTGTGGTTCCAAGCGTAGTAATGGCGCTCGTTTATTGTGAAATCCTCAAAGTCGTACCTTATCGTGTCGGTCTCTGTGCGCGTCACGATGTTGAAATATACATAGTACTCCCGTTCCCATTGGCCGTCTTCCGACTTCACTTTGTATGTCACGGGGCCGTGGCTGAAGTCTTGTACCGACCCGCTGGCCGGCGAGACCGTTGCTCCCGGCGTCACCTGGAATATCGGGGCAATCGCTGTCAGGTCGGTTTGGGGTTTTACATCGAATGTAATCAAGTTGTCAGTATATAATACATTTACCAGAGTGTCGCTGAGATTATAGAACATGTCTTGTGGATTCTCAGCGTGAATCCATGCTTTTTCAATGTCGCATTCAGCGTTTGCAGGCTCGTCTTTGAAGCATGCCGACAGCGTGCAGCACACCGTGGCGAGCAGGAATAGCTTATGTAACTTCATTATATCATGCATATTGTTATAGGCTTGCAAAGTTACTACAAAAATATCTCGTTCAAAATAGTTTTCGATAAAAACATTATTCCGATGTGAATTTTTAACTTTTTAAACCTTCTGCAGCCTTTTTTCATGATAGAAATGCCCCGACTTGCACATTATCCTGAGTGAGTGTGCATGTTCGGGGCATTTGATATGTATAGTCAGACGAGCACGACGGTTACTCCCCTTGCGGCCTGCGCCCCCATGACGAGAGCCTGGGCGATGTCTGCAGTCTTCGATGGTCCGCTGATGAAGCATCCGTATCCATAGTCATTTGTCTTTATCCTGGCATACGCCTCGTGCATGTTGCTTACTATGTCGCTGCGTTTCAGGATTATGACCAGATACTCGGCTATGAAGCACACGGCGCGTTCCTTCATTGTCTGCGGTATCCACACGCATCCGTTTTCGGCCACTCCAAGGTCGCCTTTCACCACGGCCACGTCCGTACCGTTCAGGTCTTGC
Organism: Marseilla massiliensis; assembly: GCF_023336985.1. Taxonomy (NCBI): domain Bacteria; kingdom Pseudomonadati; phylum Bacteroidota; class Bacteroidia; order Bacteroidales; family Prevotellaceae; genus Marseilla; species Marseilla massiliensis. The sequence goes on from NZ_JAMBLP010000030.1 coordinate 9,193, forward strand.
GCCTCGTCGGCGGTGTCGGGGTTCCTGTTGGCTATGGTCACGCAGTCGAGGTTTGATGCAATGGCCTTGGCGTCGGAGTAAGCCCGTCTGACGATTTCGTTGATGTCGTCGCCGTCGGCCGCGTCGACAACGTCTGCCCCCGAGTGTTTGCTCATCCGGCGGAACTCATCCACCGGGTCGGCGAAGGTCGTGGCGTTCAGCAGGCTGAGGTCGGGCATGTCGTACTCCATGTGTTTTCCCGCCCTGATCTTTCCTATTATGTCTTCTTTCTTGCTCATTTCACTTTACCTTTTTTCCACATGGTTTGGAATGATTCGTTAGCAAATACAGGCAGTTCGCGCCCTTTCCCCCATGCGTTGAGGTTGTTGTAGAGGGCGAAGCGCGGCGCGTGGTTGGCCAGCGGGGCAAACTTCAGCGCGGTGCTGTACAGTGCGTGGTGGTCGAACACGAGCTTCATCCCCCGGCTCATCCATTTCTTTTCCTGGCTTGCCTTGCCCAGCGAGTCGAGCTTCTGGCGCCACAGGTAAATCTGTTCCGACAGGTTAACCTCTGCCGGGCACACGTTGTCGCACGAGCAACACAGCGAGCATGCGCTCACGTTGTCGGTATATTTATATTTGTCGTGCGCCATACCGAGGTTTATTCCTATCGGTCCGGGTATAAAATAGGTGTATGAATAGCCTCCGCTTCGGCGGTAGACGGGGCACGTGTTCATGCACGCCCCGCACCTGATGCACTTCAGTGTCTGCCAGTGCTCGGTGTCGGCAAGAATGTCTGATCGGCCGTTGTCTACGAGTATGATGTGCATCTCGCCCCCTGGGCGAGGCTTGGCGAAATGTGAGGTGTAGGTCGTTGTGGGCTGTCCTGTGGCGCTGCGGCACAGCAGCCTCTGGAACACGGCCAGCGACCGGCGGTCGGGTATCACCTTCTCGAGGCCCATGGCGGCTATGTGCAGCTTAGGCACCGAGGTTGCCATGTCGGCGTTTCCCTCATTGGTGCACACCACAATCTCGCCCGTTTCGGCCACCCCGAAGTTGGCCCCGGTCATGCCTGCATCGGCAGTAAGGAACTCGTTGCGCAGGCTCTGGCGTGCGCAGTAAGTGAGGTATGTGGGGTCGTAGTTGCCCGGCTGGCTCCCTATTTCCTTCTCAAACAGCTTGCCCACCTCTTCTTGCGTGATGTGTATGGCCGGCATCACTATGTGGCTGGGCTTCTGGTGCATCAGTTGCAGTATACGCTCGCCGAGGTCTGTCTCCACCACGTCTATGCCGTGCTGCTCGAGGTAGGGGTTCATCTCGCACTCCTCGGTGAGCATCGACTTGCTTTTCACCATCTTCTTCACGCCGTGGTCGCGCAGTATGCCGAGCACGATGGCGTTGAACTCTCCGGCATCCTTGGCCCAGTGGACGGTGACCCCGTTTTTTTCGGCGTTGCCGGCAAACTGCTCCAGGTATTTGTCGAGGTGTGTAAGCGTGTGCTTCTTGATGGCACTTGCGGCATCGCGCAGTTGTTCCCATTCGCCTGTCTCGTGGGCCATGGTGTCGCGCTTGGCCCTCAGCGACCAGAAAGTTTCGTCGTGCCATGTCACTTTCTTGGCGTTGGCAAGGAATGCCGCGGCCGCCTTTGAATGTAATGTGCTCATAGTCCTGCTGATAATATTTCGGCTACGTGAATGAATTTGATGGGCTTGCCCAGCCTGCGGGCAATGCCTTCCATGTGCATCAGGCACGAGCTGTCGGGGCCGGTGACGTATTCCGCCCCCGTGGCCATGTGGCGTTCAACCTTTTCCGTGCCCATCCTTACAGACACGTCGGGCTCTTCCACGGCGAACATTCCGCCGAAGCCGCAGCACTCGTCTACTCGTTCGGGCTCGCGCACTGTTATGCCGTCGACGAGGCTTAGCAGGTCTTTTATTTTCGAGTAGCGCTCAATGTTGCGCTCGCTGGGCGACGACAGGCCCAGTTCGCGCACGCCGTGGCAAGAGTTGTGGACGCTGACCACGTGGGGAAATCGCCCGGGCAGTTTTGTCACTTTGAGCACATCGTGGAGAAACTCCACCAGGTCGGTGGTTTTCTTTGCCGTCTGGCACTCGTGCTTTCCCTTGAGCACGTGGGGGTAGTTGAGCCTTATGAATGCGGCGCAGCTGGCCGATGGCGCCACAACATAGTCGAAGCCCGCGAAGAGCTCGTCCATCTTGTTGGCCAATCCTTCGGCCATGCTCTCGAATCCGGCGTTGGCCATGGGTTGCCCGCAGCACGTCTGGCCCAGCGGGTAGGTCACGTCGAGGCCCAGACTCTTTAGCAATTTGTATGTCGCTACGCCTACTTGCGGGTATAGGGCGTCGACATAACAAGGGATAAACAGTCCGATTTTCATCGTTGGCATTTGTTTAGTCGGTCTTTATGAATTAGCCACAAAGGTAGCAAAATTTTCGTTAGTTTGTAGTCTTGCCGTTGTTTTTCTTTTTATGTCTTCACTTTTCTTGCCCTGTGTAGCGTCGTTGCCGTAGTGTTGCCAAGCCCTGCGGACTGGTGCCTGCGGGCGTTGTGCCAGTGTTGCGCGCCCGTAAGAATGGCTGCGGGTCGTTGCGGAATTATGTTTACAACCGTGCTTCGGCGAAAAAATAACTGCCGTTTGACGTTGCCGAACGGGCCGTCTGGTGTTGCCGTATGGCCTTTTTCAGGCTCCAACAGGAGCCGTTTTGCTGGCAAGGAAGGGCGTCGTTTGGAAATTGTTGGCACTCAGCGTGTTGCGCCAGGGTGAGGTGCGGCATGCGCAAATGGCCATGGCCTGCGTTTTGTTTACAAATGGGCGCGTCGTGGCAAGTGCCGGCATAGCCGCTTGCCCCCTTGCCACGGCATTCGGGCCGTGGACATCCGGTTGACGGCAAAGGCCCGGCCGCTCACGGGGCACACCGCATAATGTCAGCTTGTTCAGTCGGTGTCGTATTCTATTTTCATGTAGTGCAGCATAGTGGTGCTTTCGCCGCACGAGCCCGTGTGCTGCACCCCGCTGCCCCCGTGGGCCGATGGGGCAATGTCGGCCGACAGGTCGACGGTGTTCGGCAGTCCCGAGCCGGCTTGCGGCGGCGCAGTGGTCTCGGCGTGGGCTGTAAGCCTCTCTCCGTCGGTGGCCACGGTTATGGTGCATCGGGTGCGGTAGCATGTGGCGCTGACGGCTTCGGATATTGGCGTGGCCTTGCCGTTGTCGTATCTCATCAGCCTGAAGTCTACGGCCTTGGCGTGTTTCGGTGTGCGCTCTATGCGCAGTGCATAGCCGCTCAGCGTGCGCGTGTCAAACTTGATGTATACGTCCATGTATTGCCCGGTGGCGCTGCCGAAGCCCTGTCCGGCTGTCTTGGTCGGGTCGACCACCAGCGTCACCCTCATGTCGCCGCCGTGGGGCTCGGCCGGCGTGTATAGCAGCCGGGCTCCGCGTTGCGCCTGGAGCAAGCCCGTGCCCCGGGCGCCGTTGAATCCGCTGCCGTAGGTCCACATGTCAGTGTTGCGGTCGAACGCCCATTGGTAGGCCTGCGTGTCAGAGGGCTTGTGGCCGTCGACAGTCCAGAAACCGGGCGCTACCATAGGCTGCCATGCCGTGGGCAGCGTGCTGAAGTCGGTTTCTACGCACCGCTCTTCGGGTGTTCGGCCTGTGTCGACAGGCGAGTCTGTTACCACCCTCACGGCCTTGCCCGCCCTCGAGCGCACGTGGGCCGGCTCTATGCTTGCCATGATGTGCCATCCGGCGTCGGCCCTGGTGAGCCTGTAGGAGCGCAGGGGCTTGCCGCCACGGCCCACGGCCACGGGTATGGCTCCGCTGCCCCTGCTGTCGCGGCAGCGGTACCACGTTATTCTTGAGCGGTCTTCACGCCCGCGCAGGTTGATGCCGTAGCATAGCGTGATGCTGTCGCCCATGGCCAGCCGCGGTTCCTCCGTGAAGGCGGGGGCGGGCAGGGGCCTTGGCACGGCGCTCACTTCGACAGCCGCCTGCAGTCCGGTGGCAGTGGCGGCAACGACGGTGAATGTCACCGTGGTGTCGTCGTCGTTGAGCGAGCTTACCGTGCAGCGTCCGTGGCCCAGGTCGGTCAGCAGGGCATAGCGCTCAAATCCCCGTTCGATGGCCCAGCTTACCGTTGCCGTGTCGGCCGTGCTGCCGGGCTTGTAGCCCCCGTTGAGCGCGCTGAATGCCTGCAGTTCCACAGGTTTTCCGCCGGTGTCGACAGTGGCCCGGCGGCGGTTGGCCAGCAGGCATGTGGGCAATGGCGGCCTGTGGCAGCCGTTGGCGCCGGCGGGCATGGTTGCCCGGCCTTGGGGATTCCATCCGTCGTTGCCTCTGAGCAGGTTGAATGTGTTGTATGTGGTGTCGCCGTCTGCCACCGTCTTGTATGCCGCGAGGGCCTCTTTCCCGTCTATGCACATGGTGTTGGCCCCCATCCGCGAGCCTATGCGGTAAGGCTTGCCGTTGAGGGTGAAGCCCGCCTGGTAGCATCGGAGCCACCGTTCGGGGTAGTTTGCCCACCCTATGTAAGTCGAGTCTGGGGCGTGGTAGCGGCAGTCGATGAGTGTGAGCGGGCCCGGCACTTTGCAGAATGCCATTGTATGGTTGTTGTTTTTCACGGTAAAGTCGCAGTCGAGGAACACGGCCCCTGTTGCAGCCGTGGTGTAGAGTGGCTTTTGCCCGTAGAGGTCGATGGTGCATTTCAGGTAGACGCCGTTGCCGGCGAGCGCGTCGTCGGTGCATTCAAAGTGGCAACGGTCGTAGAATATGCGTCGCGCCCCGCTCAGGGGGCACAGGTTGAGGCGGCCAATGAACCGCACGTTGCGCGCCACAGCCCGGTCGCCGTGACAATAGGCTACTTGTGCCTGCGTTATGGCGTCGCTGCGCCTCGGGCGTTGCAACGACGGCTCCAGAGGGTAGTCGAGGTCGGCGTTGCAGAAGTTTCCCATGGTTAGGTTGCTTACCTGCAGGCCGTCGCCGTGGATGTCGAGCATGGTGAAGTTGCCCATTGCCCCCTGCATGTGGCCGCGTTGTGCGGCTATGACCACGTTGCGCGGGTTGGCCGTAAGCCCGGTCAGGTGGAGGTTGTTGCAGCGTATCACCATGCCGAACGGCGGTCGCCCGTCTGTGCCCACGGCTGTGGTGGTGTCGTCGGGGTTGTCGGCCCAGTATACCCATGGCGCCATGTACACCCTCATGGGTTCTTCCTCGGTGCCGTCGGCAAGCCTTTCGACAGCCTTTTGCAGCGAGTTGAATACGTAGGGGTGGGCGCTGGCTTCACTGTCGCTCAGGCTTCCGTCGACAAAGAAGGCCTTCGGCCCGAGCGCGATGGCTTGCCCGCGGTAGACGATGCTGTCGCCCAGCAGCACTACCGGGTCTGAACCATCCAGCGATATGTGCCTGGTGGCGGCGCTGATGGCCGTGCAGATGATGGCGGCCATGAGCAAGGCGGTCGGTCGGGCCATGGCGGTTGGCTTGTGCGGGTCAGGCGCCCTTGCGCTCCCGGTATATTACGTTGTTGGCCCCGCTGGTAATTTGAAGTGCCTCGGGGTGCTCCTTGATGAAAGAGTCGATGTGCCTCATGCGCTTCTCTTCGAGTATCTCGTCGACGGCAATGAGTATTCCCGTCTCCTCGACGTCGCCGAAGCCGTCGTTGATGGCGGTGCCGAAGAGCTTCATCGTGGGGCTGAGGTTCATGTATGCGTTGACCAGCGGCGGTATGTTGTAGCCCAGGCGGCGCACTTCGCGGTTCAGTATCTTGTAGTCTTCCCTAAACGAGTCTTCGCAGAACAGGGCCTCGAGCTCTTTCGGGTCGGTGTCTATCTTGAGCGGGTTCATGGGTATCACGAGGTTGTCTTTGTCCTCGAAGTGCTTCTTCAGGAAGTATAATATCATGTCGCGGCCTTTGCGTATGTACGACGGATACATGGTCATCTTGCCGAACAGGTACTTTACGTCGGGCTGTATCACGGTTAGCGCTCCCAGGCCGTCCCACAGGTTGTCGAGTGCAAACAGGCTCTTGGCCGGGTGCTTGCCCGTGTTCTGGTAGCCGGGCGAGACGAAGCTCCGTCCGAGTTCGATGGTCTTGGGCAGGTATTCGGCAATGAACTTGTCTGAGAAGTGGAACATGTGGCTCGTGGCGAGTACGGGTTGGCCTTCAGGGTCGATGTCGGCATTGGCGCCGAGGATGTATCGGTAGCCCCCGATTATTTCTTCCTCTTCGGGATTCCACACGATGAGCTGCTTGTAACAGTTGTCTTTCGTGTCAAAGTCGTCAAGGTCGAGGGGCTTGCCGGTGCCTCCTCCGGCTTCGCGGAAAACAATCTCGCGCAGACGTCCAATCTCTCTGACCACGTTGGGAGCGTTGTGTATGTCTACGATGTATATCTCGTTGTTGCTCTTGTTGGTCATTCTGAGCTGTCTCTCGGGCGTAAGCTCGCCCTTGAGCAAAGCCTTGTCTACGGGCTTGATGATCTCTTGTTCCATTTATTGGTGTGTTTGCTGTAAGTCGTAAACTATGTCTTTTACATATTGTGCCCATTGTGCCGGCGTGCGGCTCTTGTCGAACGTCTGCCATGGTATGGGCTTGCCTATGGTCACGTCGAACGTCTTGTGCACGTTCTTATACATCTCGTCGGCCAGGAATAGCATGGCTATGTTTACCTTCCTGACGTATTTGTCTGAGAAGTTTGCCAGCCGGTAGAAGAAGTCGGAGTTGCGTCCGCTGAAGTGTATGGGCACAATGTCGCGCTGATACTCAACGCTTTTGGTTATGAAAGTCTTTTTCCAGGCTATGTCGCGTATGGTTCCGTTGTGCCGCCTTGAGCATATTCCGGCGGGGAACATCAGCATGTGGTTGTCGCTCTTGAAGCCCTGTTCAACCATTGCGGGGAAATTGCGGCTCTGGTTGCCGGTCTTGTTGATGGGGATGCACAGCGGGGCGAGGCCCGGCAGGTTCATGAGCAGGTCGTTGACAAGGTAGCGGAAGCGCCCGTCATAGTGGCGCCCTATTATCGCTCCGAGCGCCACCCCGTCCTGGCCTCCCAGCGGGTGGTTGCTCACGAAGGTGTACAGGCGGCCGTCGTCGGTTGCCGGCAGGTTCTCTGCACCGTGAATCTTGAGAGTCATGTCAAGGTAGCTGACGCATTCCTCGAGCCATTCAACGCCTGTCTTGTCTTTGCTCCGCCACAAGAAATCGTTCACTTCGTCTTGGTGCACGATGTGTTTCAACCATGCCACAAGCGGGCGCGGCACGTATTTTTTGCGTGCGCCCATCTTGCTTTCTAATATTTTGTCGATGTCTATTGTTTTCTCTGTGACGTCAATCATTTCTCCCTTCCTCTGATACTAACTCGCTTGCAAAAGTAACAGAAATCTTTTAAAATGAATACTTTTTTCGGATAAAATCACAATAAAAGTATGAAATAATCTTGTTAAGATGTCATCATGTATGACAAACATGTTTAATTATGCCCTTGATGGCGGTTTTTGTTGTCCGAGGCAGCATGGGCCATGGCCGTGGTTGCGAAGGGTGCGTGAAGCTGGTGTGGCTGTCTGGTCTGCCGGGTGGCGTGTTTGTGCTCTTTATGTGTGTCGGTGTATGCCCTTTCCGGCTTGTCGGCAACTGTTGTGTTTTTCTGTTTGCAGGCGTCGATGCAGCCACTGTGCGCTGTTTCGGTCGTGCCGCGGTGGCTGTGCGGTTGGCGTCGCCATTTGGCGCCAGGGGCGTGGGGCAGGCCATGCCATTGCCTTAAGTGCGGGCAATGGCATGGCCGTCACACATTATTATATAGGCAGATGTGCTGTAAGTAGCTGTTATGTAGCTGTTCAAAATTAACCGATACAATATACCTTGCAGGTGTCCTCTATATCTTTGCCACCATCTTGTGTGCTCTTTCGGGCCGCATACTCAAGTCTCATCGGTCGCGCAGCCCGCCACGCTCACTCTTCGGACTTTGGCATGCATCTCCGAAATAGCTCACAATTTGATGGCAATTAATTTTGAACACCTACTTATGTGCTTATGTGTGGCTATTTCATCATTATTGTTTTTTTGCCTCCCCGTATTGCTATTCCGCGATGACTCCTTCCCGCTTTCTGTCCATTGAGGTTCCAAGCTTGGCTGTTGTCGGTAGCGATTGTAGGCCTGTGCCTGATGCCTGATGCCGTGTTGTCGCTATAGCCTTGCCCGGCCAATGGTGCCCCGTTGGCCACGTTCCAGTCGGCTTGCATAATGATGTTGAGCTGGTCGTCGTTGCTTGCCATGCCGGTGAATGTGGTAGGGTTGTTGAAGTTAGACATCTCGGTGTCTTTGCTGAAAATGGAATTCTCAGTATTGCCGGCCTCCGAGGCAGTCTCGCCAAAGGCCACGTTAGGCTCGTGGGCAGTGTCGATGGCTTCGTTGTTTAGAGCGGTGACATTGGTCAGCTTGCCGTTTTCCACAAATATGCCACCCCCTTGGTACGAGAGGTTATTGAATGCGGCCACATTGTCAACCCCTCCGGATTGGTTGTAGATGCCTCCGCCTTTCCCGCCATTGTCATCGCCGTACTGTCTTGTGTCCGCCTTGCAGTTTGCCACAATGGTGTTTCTCACTGTGCCGAGATTGTAGATGGCTCCCCCTTTCAAAGCCTTGCATCCGTATGCCTTGCAGTTGTCGATGTTGCCGTCGTTGTAAACAGCGCCACCGGCAGCGGCATAGCAGTTGGTAAACGTGCAGTCTTTCAGTGTGCCGCCGTCGTTGTAGACAGCGCCCCCGTTGTCCAATGCCACGCACTCTTCGAATGTGCAGCGCTCAATGTTCGTGCCTTTGGCGTAAACAGCCCCGCCAACGCCGGCGCCGTAGCTTGAGTGCGAATAGTTGCGCGCAAACAGGCAGTCGGTGATTGCTGCGCCATCTGAGCCGTCCAGGTAAACAGCGCCGCCGAGGGTGTGAGGTGCAGCCGACTCGGCTGTGAAGTAAGCGCTGTTTTCCATCACCTTGCAGGATTCGATGCGGACATTGCCCGAGGCATATACAGCACCGCCGGCAGCTTTTACATTCCACACACAGGCGTTCCCTCCTTTCAGGGTTATGCCGTTGATGGTGGTTGGATGTTCAAGCGTCGAGCTGGAGTATAGAATGTGGTTGCTGTTGTTTTCTGTTCCGGGAATCATGTTGTTTTCCACTTCCCAGCCATACAGATAGTCGGTGGCATTCATGAATGTGCGTGTCCACACGTCCTCAACGTCGTCGTCGCCGCTTAGCACAGTCTCGTTGGTGAAACTGTAAGCCTGCCATCCTTTTTCACGTTGGGCTATCGATGACTCGTTGCCGGCGAAGCCACCATACAGCGAAACGCCGTCTTTCAGCACGAAAGCCCTTGAGTTCTTTTTGCTTGCCTTTATAAGCCTGGTTGGTTTGTATACTCCTTTGGCTACCCATATTTCGTCGCCGCTGCTCGCCTTTTCCATCATCTCGTCAAGGTCTCAGGCTGCCTCTTGCCATGAATCGCCATTTCCCGTGCCATCCGTTTTTACATAGTAAACGCGTGCATCAATCCACTGTGCATAGCAGCATACAGCTGCGATGATTGCTAAGATACGTAAACTTTTTGTCATAGTCTTATGGTTTTTGATTCGGCATCACTCTATTTTTGTCATCTTTGTAGTGTTGCCATCCCATGTCGCTTTGCCAGGGATGGCGTGCTGATGTAGGGCCGGCATGCTTTGGTGCTGCATAAAAAGCAATGATTCATACGCCATGCTTCGCAAATATATAAAATGTCTTTGAATAATTAAGGTGTGACGTATCGTTTTTATAGGCTTTGCCGTAATACAGGATAGTCGGTGTGTTCTAACGGATAATGCCGTACCATGCATTATTGACGAAAGCAACGTAAGCATACACAGTTGGTTGTATCGGCATGGCTTGGCGCAGGTGGTGGCTGTGGGCAAATATTTGGCTTGCTTGTGCTGTGCATGCCGGTTTGTCAATGCCGCATTTGGCTCTCATGAGGGTGGGTTTTTGCAGATGTATGTCGATTTTATTTGTAAAATGGAAAATAATGAGTAGGATTTTCACAAAATACGTGTTAAGTTTCAAAACTTTTACTTAATTTTGCAGAAAACAGGCGTAGCACCGCTTTATTATTACTAATTGTCGTCGTGCATGGCGCATTGCCCCAAGATCAGGGCGCATGTATTGATGTGTATCATATTCTGAAATATAAATTAAAATTGCATGGAAAATTATTTTCGTAAGTGTAGATTGCTTCCGGCAATGACCCTGCTGGGAGGATTGGCGTTGGCGTCGTGCGTTAACAGCGATTACGATTTCAACGAAGTTGACGCCACGATGGGGTTCGGGGGCGAAGGCCTTGAATTGCCTGGCAGTTCGACCGACACCATCAAGCTGGCCGATGTGCTCGACCTGGGCGACGATGACTGCGTAAAGGTGAGGCCCAACGGCGATTATGTTTTTGAGCAGGTGGGCGACAACGTCGAGCCGGCCCAGCCCGAGATTGCTCCCATCAGCGTGACGCAGCGCCAGTCGGTGTCTTACGATATTGACATCAATGTTGAGCCGGCCACGCGGTCGGCCGGCGACGCCAGGGCCGTCACGGTGGTGCTGTCGGCCGATGGCGATATGCAGTCGTTTGAGTATGACGGCGACAAGCCGGCCGAGGTGGTGGACCTCGCCTACGCCGAGACCGATGCCAACCTCAGTTTCTCTCTCCATTTTCCCGCCGGACTGAGCTCTGTCGTTGCCTCGCTCGACGAGATATCGATACAGATGCCTTCGTTCATGGAGCTGTCCGACGTGTCGGCCAATATCGGTGCAGACGGCTCTTGGAGCATCGACGGTAGCCGTATCGTGTTCAGCAACATCACCACTTCGCGCGACCTTACCGTCAGCGCCAGAGTGAGCAGGCTTCGCTTCGGGGTGAGCGACGAGCTGGGCTCGCTCGGCATCGATGGCGACAAGATTGTGCTCGACGGGCGGGTGCATGTGTCGATGAACTCGGTGGCCACCGTTTCGGGTGGCTCGATAGAAGGGCTTACGGCCTCGAGCGACTTTGCCATCGACGACATGCAGATAACGAGCGTCACCGGAAGGTTTGACCCCGAGATAGACCTCGACAACCTCGGTGATGTAGAGATTACGGGGGTGCCCGATTTCTTGACCGACGGCAATGTGCGCGTTGACTTGTATAACCCACAGATATTGCTTACGCTGAACAGCGACCTCAACATGGGAGGGTTTGTCGGCGGCACGCTCACCTCATGGAAAGACGGCCAGCCGATAGCAAGCGTCACCGTTCCTGAGATGGCTGTCAGGGCCGGAGGCATGACCGAGATGTGCATATGCCGCAACGGCGAGGGCATCGAGGGCTACGATGTAGTGCAGGTAGTGCCCGAACTGTCGACCCTGATAGATACCATCCCCGACAGGATAACGTTTGAGGGCACGGCCCGTGCCGACCGCAACCAGACGTGTGAGTTTGAACTGGGACACCGTTACACGGTGCAACCGGCATATCGCGTTGAGGCTCCGATAGCCTTTGCAGAGAATGCGCAGATTGTGTATAAGGACACGATTGACGAATGGCACGAGGACATCGAGGACTTCGAGTTGTCTGACAACTCTTACATCACGTTTACGGCAAACATAGAAAACCGGGTGCCGGCTTACCTCACGCTCAGCGCATACGCCATCGATGTAGACGGGCAGCGCATGGGCGACGATGAGATAAAGGTGGAGGTGAGCAACACCGTAATAGCGTCGGCCGACGGAGAGACTTCTTCCGAAACGCCGCTTACAATCAGGGTGTCGCAGAATGACGGCAGGGCGCTGTCGCGTCTTGACGGTCTTGTGTTCGACGTCACGGCGTCTGCATCCGACGGCGGGGCCAACCCCGTGGAGGGGATGACGCTCAACTCAGAGAAGCATTTCCTCATAGCACGTGACATTAAGATAAAGCTCGTGGGAACACTCATCGGCGATTTCAACTGAACAAACGTAAACTTGCATAATCATGAAACTTTCACATCATTACAAATATATCATGGCTGCGGCCATGGCTGTATGCGGTGGCGGAGCGATGGCGCAAGGGCTCAACTCTGCTTACTTCACCAAGGACTATAAGTTTCGACACACCATTAACCCGGCTCTGGCCAATGAACAGAACTATGTGTCGATACCTGCGCTGGGAAGCATCAATGTCAACCTGCGTGGAAACTTCGGCTACCAGGACGTGATAATGGACAACCCGATGTATCCGGCCACGAGCGACAAGAAGATGACTACGTTTATGAATCCATACATATCCGTGGCCGACGCGCTCGACGGCTTCAGCTCCGGGCGCAACCGCATAGTGGGCGACGTTAGCATAATGGTGCTCTCGGCTGGATTCAGAGCCTTCGGCGGGTACAACACTATCGAACTGAACTCACGCACGTCGTTCGGCATGTCTTTGCCTTACGAACTCTTCGAGTTTGCAAAGAACACAGGCAACCGCACTTACGACATGGGCGACATCAATGTGGGTGCAATGTCTTACGTTGAACTGGGCTTCGGACACTCGCGCGAAATCAACGAGAAACTGCGGGTTGGCGCAAAGTTCAAGCTGCTGTTTGGCGCGGCACGTGCCGACTTGAAGATGGAGGACATGAAGGCCGACCTGGCCGGCACCGACAAATGGACGCTCACGGGCAAGGCCACTGCCGATGTCTCGATGAAAGGGTTTAAGTATGAGTCTGAGCAAAAGGACTACAACGACGAGGCACTGGGCTCTTATGAGCAGGTGAACGACGTCGACATCGACGGGCTGGGGCTCGGAGGCTTCGGCATTGCCTTCGACCTTGGAGGTGAATATAAAATCGACGAGGACTGGACGGTGAGCGCCGCGCTGCTCGACCTGGGTTTCATCCACTGGAACAACAATGCCCGTGCTGCCAGCAGCGGTGAGCCTTTTGAGTTTGACGGATTCCACGATGTGGCCGTATCTTCGGATCACGGCGAGGAGCTAGACGTGAAAGCCGACCGCTACGGCGACCAGCTCACCGACTTCGCCCACCTTCAGGACCAAGGCGAACAGGGCGGGCGCACAACCGGGCTCGGCGCCACGCTCAATTTGGGATGCAGCTACAACCTGCCAGTTTACAGGCCGATGACGTTCGGTTTCCTCAGCAGCACACGCATCAACGGTCCATACACGTGGACTGAAGGGCGCCTGAGTGCCAACTGGGAACCGCTCGGCTGGCTCAACGGTGGCGTAAACATGTCGGTGAACAGCTTCACCACGAGTTTCGGCTGGGTGCTTAACATACACCCCAAGGGCTTCAACTTCTTCGTCGGCATGGATCACATACTGGGCAAGCAGAGCAAGGAGGGCATACCATTGAGCTCAAACGCAAGCCTCACTGTAGGCATGAACGTCACTTGGTGACGACGGATATGAAGGATATGCAGCAGCTACGCCTTTTCTGTATCTGACATCTTGGATATAGGAATGCCCATCGTTGCACATCCGGATGATTATCCCGGCTTGGCCTCTTACGGCCGAGTCGGGATAAAAAATTAAATGGAAACATCTCGACATTCGGCTTTTAACCCTTTCGCTTGTTCCGCTCAATGCAATAAACGTGTGTCTGTCGTTGAACATCTTGATGGGTTTCCACAAAGTAAAGACCGTGGACATTGTTGGCCTACGGCTTGGCACAGCCTGCGCTCAGACATCTCTATGATAACCGTTGTTGTATTGTGACAGCAGGGGCAGGCATATTTTATTCCATGCCCATAGTACGTCAACGCCGGGGTAATGGTGGAAGGTGTCCTTCATGGCACAATGGCTGTTTTGTATCGTTGCATGAACGCTGTGTCATGGAGAACGGCGGTAAGCGTCAAGGCATGTGGTTACGATGTAAGAACATGCGGATTCTCTTATGGCGCAACATCATTCATGCCTCATGCAACATAATAAACTGTTGCTTCATATAATTCTCTCTTCTGCCGTATATTAGCGGCTAAGGGATAATGGCTTGTGCATTTGCTGCTTAGAGCGAGAGTTTCCAACGCATCGTTTCAGGCTAAATCTTTTCCAGACCATGTGGCGATAATGTGGCGTTGTCAGTGTCGCATTTGCCTCGCATCCATTTACCGGGGTATTCCCACTGGTGGGTTTTGAATGCCTCTTTGGTAGGATGAGTGAAAATTATGCCGGCAATGGTGTAGTTAAGGATGCTGTGTGGTGAAGGGTCGCGTGTATAGTGGCCTGCTGCAAGGCGCCATAATGGGCCTTGCAGCAGGCTGTGGTGGTAGGGCAATCACATGCCGCACAATGGCAGAGTTGCTATTCCTGCGTTACTTCACAACATATTTTTTGCCTCCCTTAATGTAAATTCCACTGGTGAGTCCCTTTAGCTGTCCGTCTGTACGGACTAATCGACCGTCTAAGCTGTAGACATCGCCCGAACCGTCTGCATCGTTACATTCCACATTTGTTATTTGACTTACGGTTGTCTCGTCTATGCTTATGTTGCCAATCTGCAGATAAGATACATTGTTTATGCCGGGATATGGGCTTACAAGGTGTATTCCTATGCAGCGAGTGCCATCTAGACCGGCTGGAAGATTTATGTCGTAGTTGGCGTAGAGCCATTTGTCGTTATCCTTGTCTGCCACGGCATTGAAGGTAACGTTGTCAAACTTCTCGTGCGTTGTGTATACATTGTTGGCTCCTGTCGTAAATTCTATTGTCTCATCTGATATGCAACGCAGTCTGATGCTCATCTTGTAAGATTTCGTCGCCTCGAATGTGAGAGGCGGGGTGATGAGCCATTCGTCGGCATTGTTGCTGTTGTTGTCTATGCCGGGGTTTATTATGTACTCCATGCATGGTTCTGTGTCGCCAAATTGGTACAGTCCCCACTCTGATGTATACAACCAACTGTAGTTGTCGTTGTTGCCGTCGAACGTCATCCACTGGTTTTCAAAGTATCTGACGTTAGAGAAATCTTGTACCATTGGTATGCTCATGGCCTTGCCCAACACATACGCTTCCATTGTGTTGACGGGTGTTTCGCCATGTTCGTTATATGCATATACCGTGTATGAATAGCGTCCCAGTCGGCTTATGTTTGCGTCGGTGAATGTCGTTTGTGCCAAGTTTTCTGCCACGGTCTTGTTGTCGGGCTTGCGGATAACCTTGTATCGTACGCTTACAGGAGAGAAATAGCCATTGTTGAACCCCTTTGTTGGCGCTTCCCATGACAGGGTTGCCGACTCGCATCCCTTGCCTACGGTGAATGTTATGTTTGAAACTTCTCCGGGTTTGTCGCTGCCAATAAATGCTTTGGCGCGTGCCTTGCCTCCGCTGCCATGGCTGTTTAAGGCATACATTGTATAAGAGTAATATCCGTCATTGTCGATATTGAGGTCTTCGAATGTTGTCGCGTCGGCTCCCACTGTGGCTATTTTTACGCCATTGCGCTCGATTGCGTAGCCGGTTACCGCATCATTGAGGATGCTTCCTGCAAATGTCGCGGTTGGAGGCGCCCAACTTAGGATGGCCGCCCTAGTGCCATTTGCGCCAGGGGTGACTGTGAAGTTGCCAGGAGCTGCCGGTGCTTCATCTCCACCGGGGGCGAAAGGAATGTACAATGCTTGGAAAGTGGAATTGAATCCCACCTCACCCAAGTTTGTTATGGTGCTGGCTTCTGGTTTCAGGTCGATGCAAAGCATGTGAACCTGTGCTCCCTTGTCGTAGTTGTAGGAGCACGCCACCCAGTAAAGAAGCCCCGTGGAATGGTCAAACTCCATGGTCTGGTTGCGATCCAGTCCACCGAACTCTGTTTCCAATATGCTTTTGACAGAGCCGTCGCTTTTGTTTATCTCATATATGGTTCCGTCGTTGCCGCCCACTCCGTACAACTTGCCGTCATGGCTGGCGGCCACAACTCCGATGGTTTTCTTGAGTGTTGTCACTTTGTTGAGTGTGCCGTCGGCCAGGCTCACTGTATACAGGGCCGACTCGCCTTGGTTGAAACCTACGGCGTACATGGTGCCTGTGCTGTAGTCGTAAGTCATGTCTTGGGGCTTGAACTTCTCGCTTATTGCGTCGAGTCCGCCGGTTCCGAGTTCGGTGTATCGCCCTGTGGTAAGGTCGTATGATATGAAACTGCCGTTTTTCGGGCCCATGTATGGGTCGAACTTGTATTCGTAGGCATAGAAAACATCGTCGACAGCTGCCCCGGCGTAGATGCTCTTGGCGTCGCTGTACTGGTAAACAACTGTCGACTGTGTCATGTCGTCCATGTAAAAGGTGCTGAAGCCATAGGTGTTTGCAGGCAGCATCCCGTTGTAATTGAAATAGCCGTACACCTTCTTGTGTGCCGTACTGGGTTGCGCTTTGCCTGTAGCCCAAGTTTGTGGGGCGGCACTTAGAAGCACTAACGCTGCTGACAATGTTAATAGAATCTTTTTCATAATGTTGTGTTTATAAGTTAATGATGTGCCATTATAATATGACCTTTTGCTTGGTTTGGCCGCAGGTGACAATAAATATACCCTTGCCGGGGCGGATGCTAACATGATTTCGTGATGTGGTGTACATTTGTCGGCCGTTTGCGTCGGCAACTGTTATTGTCTCACCGTAGGGGTTGTCAATGTATATTTCTTGGTTGCGGATGCGAATGTTTGCATGGCTGTCTCTGTATGTTGTGCTTATACTGTTGGTAATGGCCTTGTAATCGAATGTCACCACACCGTCTTTTTCAGTTATGTTTGTTATCGGCGACTCTGCCGGTGCGGTGGTTGTGTGCCAGGTTGCGGCTGGCATGGATGTGTCGGTAAACTCGGTGTTGTTTGTTGATCCGGGGAAAGGGTCGCCATGCTCCGACCCTTTTGATGCCTGTCCGTCGGCCGGCACGAGGGCAACGTGTTCATATGCCGACGACTTGGTGTTCACCCTGTTGCTTGCCCATAGTGCAGGCACGTAGTGGATTTGGGATATTATGAGCCCATGGCCGCCCAAGCCACTGTCCCAACCTGACTGCTGGCGGTTTTCGAGGGTGAAAAACTCACTGTTGTCAGCGCTGCAAACGATGAAGTAAGCCTCATTGCTTTCAGACAGCGGATTAAGGCGCAGGCCTGTGGCCGGGCCGTCTATCACTGTAGGTTCAAGCCATCCGGCTGTGTATTTGTCCATCGCCGTATATCCTGACGGCGTACGGCCGTTGTCATTGTAAAGCCCTACGTCCATCACGTCCCAGCTCATCATGCCTTTCATGCCAGAGTACATGGGGTCGTAAATGTCCGGCAGGCCAATGATATGGCTGAATTCATGGCAGAAGGTGCCAATGCCGTCGATGTCTGTCCCCTCTTTTCCGCGCAACTCCGAAGAGCATGCTGCCTGTGAGAGGTAGAGCCCGTCGTAAGTGTCCCAGCTTTCATAGGTCAGGTCAACAGCTTGTGGCCACACTGTCTCTTCGCCTGCCCCTTGGGCCTGGCTGTATCCGGCGTAGACCACAAAGACAAAGTCTATGTATCCGTCGCTGTTATAGTCGTATCTCGAAAAGTCGACACCGTGCTCTTTGTCGGCCAGTGTGCAGGCATCCATCATCATCATTGCCGCCTTCTCGTCGTATCCGTAATAAGCCATTTCGTGCGGCAGCTTGACAGGACCGACCACATCGAACGTTGGCTCGAACATTCCGCCAGACTGCGACACGAAGTAGTCGCGTATGCTGCCGTGTGCATAGGGGCCGGAATAGCCTTCGTCGTTCGCCATGCTCTCATATATGTCGTGTATCCCGTAGTGAGAGAATGTGTTGTCTTGAAACTCAGCCAGTATGATGACTCCGCGTATTTTGCCGGTTGTCGGGAATTTGTTTTCAACCTTTGTCGGCGCTGCCTTTCTCTTTATGTTGGCTTCATGTGCCTTGGCATCTATGCTTTTGCGGTATTGCTCTGACAGTATCACTCGCTGCCTTGCTTTGTCTATGTTGCCAACATGGGCATTTTCGTGTCTTGAGCGCATCACGGCGTCGTGGGCTATCATGCCCGTTGGAGTCAAGCCACCGTCGGGGGCCTCTTCTACATATCTTAGGGCCTTATGGCGGTCGGCCATCAGTATGTAGCCGTCTTCACTCGTGTAGTAGTGCATGTTTTCGTCACCGCGCAGGCAAACATGTATCTCCGTGCCGTCTGGTTGGCGGTATGACATCGGCGTGGGGCGGGCGGGTGATGCCCATGTGTTGGCGTTGCAAAACATTAAAAACGCAATTGTTGCTTGTCTGATACCAAAAGCCATAGTAATTATGTTTTTTTGTGAATATGAATAATTCTGTTTCACTGTCTCGCATGCACTGTTGCCTTGCAGTGTTCTGAGCGTTGTGGCAGTCTGTAGTTGGTCGGTTGGACGGCGTGACATGCGTTGCACTCATCTGTTGCGTTAGTTTTGAGATCGCCCAGCCATAGGGTGCAAGCACGTGGCAGTATTTTCCATTGGTCGCCCTTCTATGTTGCAAATATATATAACTCGTAAAACATTGCCCAATAAAAGGGCGGCCAACTTTTTAAGTTTCAAGAATTGTTATCAGAATATGCATGTTTCCTTTGATTTTTATGACAGTTTCGCTGTTTTTTAGTATTTTTGCCAATGGTAACTGTTTATTTTAGCATTTTGCTACAATTGTATCACAACGATGACATTATATGAAGAGACTCATACAAATGGCTGTAATGCTGCTTGCGGTTTCATGCAATATGCATGCGTCAATGAAAGAGAAGACCGAGGCCGAGGTGCTGAAAATGCGGGCAGACTCCTGTTATGAACAAGGCAATTTCCCTCTTGCCATGACTCTATATGTGAAAGGAATGGAGGTGGCTGATGGCGGCAATGATTATAATACCAAGCTGGCTTGCATCGGAAACATTGCTAACATATTTGAAAGCATTGGCGACTACGAGTCTAACTTGTTCTACCTGCTCAAGGGATACCGGATGTTGAAGGGCAAGGGCGACGTTGACATGACGAACAGGTATCTGGCGAACATAGTGTCGGCGTATTGCCGTCTGGGCGACACGAAGAAGGCCAGGCATTACTACGGCTTAGTGGGCAGGTCTGGCAGTGGCAAGAATCCAACTGAGCACACTTATTTTATGATGTACAATTTGGCAAGGATAATGTAGGCAGAGGGTAGGTTGGCTGATGCCGAGAAAGAGCATGCCAGGACGCTGGAATATGCCGAAAGCACAGGTCTCGACGACATATTCAGGTTGTATCAACTTGTTGAGATAGCACGCTTGCGGTTACAGATGGGCCGTTATGCCGAGGCTGCCGACATCGGGCGCAGGTGCAGTGCTATGTCTGGCGACATAAGAAGCGTCGAGATGATGGTTGTTTCTTGCGACATCATGCAAAAGGCTTTTGAGGCTTTGGGCAATCGTGATTCGTTCAATGAGTACAGGTATCGGTATCTTGAGCTGTCAGACTCTATATTTCATGCCAAGGGCATCAACAAGGCAAAGGTGAGGCTGCAGGAGTATGAGTCGAGGCTGAGCGACGAACGGATAGGCTCACTATCCTCGCAGGTTGGCTTGCAAGCTGTGGCAATTGTGCTGCTGTCTGCATTGTTCCTTGTATCTGTTGCTTTTGCGGTTTTATTAGTGAGTAAGAACATTAAATTGCGCAAAATGCAACGCTTGCTCATTTCAAGGAATAACGACCTGATAAAGCACGACGAAATCAGAAACCGATTGATGTCTGCTTGTGAAGAGGGCGGGGAGGCACAGGATAAATGTGACAGTGAAAAGGCAAACGACAACTGCTGTGGCATGACGCAGATGCAGATAGACATTCTGCTTGCCAGGATAACCAAGCTTACAAGCGACCCGAAGATAATTTTTGACCCCGATTTGAGTCTGAAAACAATTGCCGACATGACTGGGTCTAATACGAAATATGTATCGTTCGTGATAAACAAGACTTACAACCAGAATTTCCGTACGTTCATCAACGAGAAGCGTATCATGGAGGCTTGCAAGATGTTGTCAGACTCGGAGAAGTATGGCAACATGACGATGCAGGCCATATACGAGGAAGTTGGGTTTACAAACGCCGTGAGTTTCATAAGTGCATTCAAGAAAGTCAATGGCATAACGCCATCGATGTACAAGAAACTGGCTTCCGAAAAAGAATAGGATTGGTGGGCATCTGCAGTCATGCCGAAGGGGAGGGGCGCATTGCGAGAGTTTGCTTGCGGGTGTTTCAGGCATGACTGAGTTTTTCGGCCATGCCTTGGGTTCGTGTGCTTTTGGGGTTAGACGCCTGTTCTTCCCTGATGTTTTTCTCTGTGCCATGCCATGCCCAACCGGCTATTTGTTGTGGTGTGGCATGCCTGCTTTCGCTGTTTGTTTTTGGCAATGGCGTAAATCCTGCTTGCCAAACCGCGTTTTTTTAGTTTGCTTTTGAATGTGAGTGTGCGTAATTTGTAGCTTTACGGGGCGTGGATGTTGGCGTTCTTTCATGTACGCTGGCGTCAACAATTACCGTAAACGATGCTGTCGAAAGATAGCATGTAATGTTTCTGTTCTCACTGCTCCATGTCTTCTCCATCCTCATGCGCGCTATTTAGAAAGGTATGTCAAGGCTCTGGGCGTTAGTTTGGTTTTGGTCGCTTGTCTATTTTCCCTGCCTGTTCTTTGCTGTTTCTATCTTGTTGAGAGTCAGTGTGTTTCATGTCGGCTTATGAAACGGCCCATGTCGAGCTTCAAAACAGGCTGTTTTAACGCCTGATACAGGCCGTTTCGCAGTGCCGTTTTGTGCTTGACATTGTGTAAGGCTTTTGGGTGTGACGTTACACTGTTGGGACTTTGTCGCAGGAAAGGGTGTGTCATAACGACTTTTCGGGTGCCAATTGAAACGTTGTATGTCTTTTTCAGTGGTGTTGTGGCCTAAAAACAATGGGTATTGCCGCTCTATTTTGACAGCATTTCCATTTTTATAAGTAAGTAGGTGTTCAAAATTAATTGCCATCAAATTGTGCGCTATTTCGGAGATGCATGCCAAAGTCCGAAGAGAGAGCGTAGCGGGCTACGCGACCGATGAGACTTTTGTATGCGGCCCGAAAGGGCACACAAGATGGTGGCAAAGATATAGAGGACACCTTCAAGGTCTATTGTATCGGTTAATTTTGAACAGATACTTATATTTACTGTTGCAAAGCTGTCTGTCGGAGCTTCCACACAGTTAATCTTGGCGTCGTCATTGGACTTTTCACCGTGGGGAAAGCGAGTTTCCTGCACTTGCTCGCTGCCTACGCGTTGTCATTCGATAACTGTGCTGAGTTAAATCAAGATGTATGATGATAATTTCTTTGGCAGCAATGCTATCTGTGGGTTCTATAATTAATTTTGCATGATATTTTTGATTGCAAGTCATCTTGGTGCTTTTAAAATGTAGCTGTAATATATAATAATGTGCTTTACGTCTGTTTTTAAATTATTGCTTATGTTTGTGTGAATAAAGGTTAATCGCACGAGTTTTTGTGCAG
>NZ_JAMBLP010000031.1:0-29823 GCF_023336985.1 Marseilla massiliensis
GTATAAGTGTATGGTGAGGCATGACTGTGAGCTTGCTTTGCGTTACGTAGCCCCCTGAGTGACCATGTTTGCATCAAAGATTTAGTAATGAATGGTGTTGTGAGAGTCTGTTGGCACCATGCACAAGCTTTACTGCAGTGTTCAATGCAGGCTGTGTTTGGCGGGCACGTACTCAATCATAGGTTTGTTTTCGTGCCATATCATGGGTGCATTGTTACAAATATGGTATAACCACAAATCTTACGTTATACCTCCCAATGTAGTATTAGGCATTTAAATAATGCGCTTCCGTCTGCTTGTCGGTCGCTTTGTATTGTCGTAGCCAGATAAGCCAATGCCATAGGCGCGGGCCAATCTGCGTGGCGGTAGGAATGAATCATTTTTCGGTTGCAGATGGCGGATGCGTGCAAAGCATTATGTTTCAATGAAAGTGCCGGCCGCCACATATATTTCATTACGGCAGAATGAGTGGCTGATACCAATGCGTGTTGGGGCGTTTGCCTTGTCCTGCGGCGCGCAAACCGTAGGGTGTTCGTGTCGACGGCGGCTTGGGTTGTGTAAACAGTTGCATGTGCTGTGCATCCATTTGGATAAAACCATGACGCATTCCCGGTGGGTTTGCAAATTATGGGGCATAAATGAAAGAACAGGCACCGCATGGTGCCTGTTCTTTAAAACGTTGACATCACTGCCAATGCAGTGAGTGTCAGAGTCGGTCAGAGTCAGTTCACTTATGTGCGCATGCCCGACAAGATGGGTTGGCGGATATGCTCAGTGTCCTGAATTCCATTGCCAGGGCGTCAAACGACAGCAGCCTGCCTGTGAGCAGAGAACCGGCGCCGGTAAAATATTTTATGGCTTCGGTGGCCTGTATGGTGCCGAGAATGCCCACCACCGACCCGAGTACGCCCGCATCCTCGTTGCGTGGAACGGTGCCTTCGGGCGGTTCGTCTACATAGAGGCACCTCAGGCATGGCGTCGATGGCAGGTGCGTTAGGGTTTGTCCTCCAAAGCGCAGCACCCCACCGTAAGAGAACGGTTTGCCTAAAGCCACGCATACATCGTTGATAAGGAACTTCGTCTTGAAATTGTCGGTTGCGTCGATGATGAAATCATAGCCGGAGATAATCTCCGGAGCACTTTTGTCGTCTATCATTGTGCAATATGTGTCGACGGTAACTCCGGGGTTGATGGCTTTCATCTTCTCCCGTGCGCTCTCCACCTTCGGCCTTCCTTCGTCTGCCGTGGTGTGAATTACCTGTCGTTGCAGGTTGCTCACGCTCACCGTGTCGGCATCAGCTATGCCAATCCGGCCAACCCCTGCAGCAGCGAGATACAGGGCCACGGGTGATCCCAGCCCGCCAGCCCCGATTACCAGGGCTTTGGCGGCCAGCAGTTTTTCCTGGCCTTCCGAGCCTATGCCCGGCAGCACGATGTGGCGTGCATATCGTTTCAGTTGTTCTTCGTTCATATCCTTGTTTACTTTTACAGCAGTTCGGGCAGCTCGTAGAGCCGCTGGCTGTGGCTGCCCTTAATTAATATGTATTGCCCTTCTGGGCGATTGCGCCTGATTTCAGCTTTCACATCGTCTACAGTTGCAAATTTGCGGTATGGGCATTCGGTGTGTCCGAACTCATCGCCCACCAGCCATACGGTGCCAATGCCGCATCTATCGAGCGCGTCGGCCACTTTCTGGTGCTCTTCGGCCGATGCATCCCCCAGTTCGCTCATAGAGCCGAGTATTGCCATCTTGGGGCTTACGTTCATCTCGCGGAAGTTTCTCAGGGCGGCCGCCATGCTTGTTGGGTTGGCGTTGTAGGTGTCAACAATCAGTTTGTTGTGGGGTGTCACCTCAAGTTGCGAGCGGTTGTTGCTTGGCTTGTATGCAGCGAGCGCATGGCTTATGCAGTCTTCGTCCACGCCGAAGGATACGCCAATGCAGGCTGCAGCGAGCATGTTGAGCACGTTGTAGCTGCCAATGAGCTGTGTCTGCACCGTGTGCCACTTGCCTCCGCCGGCCCGCCATTCAAAGTGCAGCATCGGCGAGCAGTCGGTCACACGCCCTTCAACGGCCAGCCCCTCGGTGCCTGTCAGTCCGTAGCGCACGAGGTCGAGTCCTGTGGAAATGCCCGCCAGATGTTCGTCGCCGGCGTTTATGAACACCTTGCTGCCTTCACGTTGGCGCAGGTAGTCGTATAGTTCGCCTTTTGTCCTTATCACCCCTTCGAACGAGCCGAAGCCCATCAGGTGGGCCTTGCCCACATTGGTTATGATGCCGCAGGTGGGTTCTGCCGTTTCCACAAGCCGCTTGATGTCGCCTGGGTGGCTCGCCCCCATCTCCACCACGGCAATCTGGTGTTCGGGTTTCAGGCCGAAAAGAGTCTTTGGCACCCCGATGTCGTTGTTGAAGTTGCCCTGTGTGCAGTGCACCCGGTATTTTTCAGAGAGCACTGCGGCTACCAGTTCCTTGGTTGTTGTCTTGCCGTTGGTGCCCGTGATGCCTATCACCGGTATGTCAAATTGGCGTCGGTGCTCGCGTGCCAACGCCTGGAATGTGGCCAGGCAGTCGTCCACCAGTATGTATCTCTTGTCAGTCGCCACATCCGGATTGTCTACCACGGCGTATGCGCAACCCTTATCGAGCGCGGCCGCGGCAAACCGGTTGCCGTCAAACGACTCCCCTTTGAGGGCGAAGAATATAGACCCTGCCGGACAGTTGCGGCTGTCGGTGGTTATCGTTGGGTGTTCGGTGTAAATTCCGTATAGTTCGTTTATGCCCATTTGTGTTATGTTTTTGTGCAGAAAGCTGCTTGTTGTCGGCGCAAAGGTAATGCTTTTCTGTCAATTCCGATAAAGAAACCCATACGATTTCTGCCCGAGGCATAGACAGGTTACGCATAAAGTTGGGCAGAACCCTACGGGGCGGCAGGGGCACTGCCGCTTGCAATAAGGCAGGCCACGGTGTTTTCTTAACCTCAAATCGGCAATAATGCTTTCAGGGTTGGTGTTTTTGTTGCTTCCTCCCGCCAGCCATGAGTCTTCGCCATTTTTGCCGTGAGCGCTTGCCGGCTGCAGTAGTATGCGGCAGTGGTTTCCCGGCTTTGCAGCACTTGCGCCAGATTCTTTCTTTTGTCTGAATATTGTGATACTTTTCTCCTTGTGCAGTTACATATCGAACATGTTTGGTTTAATACGGAAAACATTTGGTTAATTCTATTGTTAAATAGTGTATCATTGTGTGCATCGGTCGTGAATTTGCCTAATTTTGTGGCCCAAATCATGCGGGCGGTGTAAAGGGACCGGCGCCGCGCGCCTTGAAATATTGCTATATCCGGGCCCCAATTAGACATAGTTAGATAAATATGAGGAAATTGTTACTTTTATGTTTGGCACTGGTTTGTATGTCTGCAGGTGCCCAGAAGACTTTTACAACGCAAGATGGACTAACCTACCTTGTAACAGGTGATGGCAGGGTAGAGGTTTCGGGTGCAGAGTCGGGCAAGTCGTCTTACGACATCCCTCAGACAGTTGTCAACGACGGAGTTACCTATACCGTCACAGCCATTGGCGAGAATGCTTTCTGGTACAGCAGCGCGGTGTTTGTCACACTGCCCGAGACAATCGACTCCATAAAGTATGGTGCGTTCAAGTCGAGCTACCTTGGCAGTATAAACCTGCCCAAGTCGCTCAAGTATATAGGCGATTATGCCTTCAGTTCCACCGGACTGTCGGAGATAACGCTGCCCGAGTCGGTCGAGACCTTGGGTGCAAGCGCATTCTTCACCTGTGGCAGCCTTGCCAAGATAACCCTTAACAACGGTCTGAAGAGCATTGGCAATTCGGCATTCTACAAGTGCCCCATCACCTCAATAACCATCCCCGAGGGCGTCGACAGCATCAGCGGTGCTGTGTTCATGCATTGCACGAGCCTCGAAACGGTCAACCTGCCCTCCGGTCTGGTTTACATTGGCAACGCCGCCTTCAGGGGCTGCACAGCCATGAAATCTATCAATCTGCCCGCCTCGCTGAAGCAGTTGGGCGACGAGGTGTTCCTTGAGTGCGAGGGACTGGAATCGCTCAGCATCCCGGCATCGGTAGAGTCGATAGGCTCCGGCCTGGTGGCCAATAGCGGAGTGTCGCGCATAGCCGTTGACGAGGGCAACAAGAATTTCCATGTCGTGGGCGGCATATTGTATTCGGCCGACGACAGACTGCTTTATGCCGTGCCGATGAAGGGGCTGGCCGAGGTCGACGTCAACAGCGGTTGCGTTGGCATCATGGGCGGTGCCTTCTGGGGCAGCGAGGTAAAGAAGGTCACACTCCACGAGGGCCTGGCTGCCATCGACAGCTACGCCTTCTGCCAGTCGGCCCTTGAGAGCATCAACTTCCCCAGCAGCCTGATATACATAGGCGAGCAAGGGTTTGCCGCAACCAGGCTGACCGAGGTCACACTGCCCGAGAACATGCCATACGTTTACGACGGAGCCTTTGCCGGATGCGAGCAAATGACGTCGCTCACCATACCTTCGGGCGTGAAGATGATATACAACCACGCTTTCCATAACGCCACCAAGCTTGCAAGCGTTACCTGCCTCGGCTCCGTGCCACCGGTGATAGACGAGGTGTACGACGACTACGACAGCCCGTTCTACTCAGTGGGCACGTCGGAGATGAAGGTGCCCAAGGGCACAGCGGCTGCATACAGGGAAGCCGGATGGGGCAGCTATTTCAGCACTATAACCGAAGGTGAGAAGGGTGTGCTGGCCTACAAGTCGACAACACCGGCCGACGGGAGCGTGTTTACAGACAAATATGCCGAACTCAAGTTTGACGTAGAGTTTGCCGAACCCGTAACAATCGTCGAGCCTACGCCAAAGGCTTACATGCGCGTGGGCAGCCTTATCGGCGGACAGACCGTGCGCCCGGACGACGCATGGAACGCCTCTTTGGAAAACGGTGGCAACACTCTCCGCGTGTGGGGCTCCGACTACGACGGCTTCACCATGACTTTCGCTCCCAAGGCTGGCGAGACTTACTACATGATAATACCCGCCGGAGTGGTGAAGAATGCCGCCGGTGAGACCAACGAGCAGATAGTCATATCCGTGAAGGGCGGCGAGGAAGCCTCGATAGGCAGCATCGAAAGCGGTGCCGAAGGTGCAAAGGCCGTGGCCCGTTACAACATCAACGGCCAGAAAGTTGACGCCTCCCACAAGGGCCTGACCATAGTCAAGATGTCTGACGGAACAACCCGGAAGGTCGTTATAAGGTAATTTATTTGATAAGTAGCTGTTGATAATTGAACTCATTTAAACTTTTTCCGAAGAGTTTAAATGAGTTCATTTTTTAAGTAGTTGTTCAAAATTAATTGCCATCAGATTGTGCGCGGCTGCTAGAATGTTTGGTGTAGCCCCAAGAGAGAGCATGGCTGGCTACACGAACGCCTGGACACGGGGAAACAACTAGCAAGAGCGTGCAAGGCGACGGTAACGATAAGATGCCAATATATTATGGTTTGATAAGTAAGTGTTCAAAATTAATTGCCATCAAATTGTGCGCTCTTTCGGGCCGCATGCAAAAGTCCGAAGATAGAGCGTAGCGGGCTACGCTATGGATGAGACATTGGTATGCTGCCCGAGAGCACACAAGATGGTGGCAAAGATATATATGGCACCTGCAAGGTCTATTGTATCGGTTGATTTTGAACAGCTACTTATCGGTTGGTTGCCAACAGCTACTTGGCATGAAGGGTGATGTCCACCGAGCGGGGCGGTTGCCGCCGGGCCCGGTGGGCATTTCTTTTTTTGCTTCGGTTGTACCACATGCCTCGCCCGGCCATGCTTGCGGCCACTGTCGCTTTGCCGGTGGCGCCCCGGTGGGGGTGCCGGTTTAAAAACAAGGCCGTTTTTTTTGTATTCTCTCCGATTTATTTTATCTTTGCAAATAGATAAGCCACACACGGCAATCGTAGGGCAAACCCATGCAACCCCCGTTTGCATGGGCCGCGCATAAGCCGGGCGGCACCAGGCAACCAGTGTGCGGTGCCGCATCGTTGCCGCTTGCTCCATGTACGCACGGGCGCGCGGCCACTGTCGCACCGCGCAAACCACGGCTTGCCGGTGCAGGGCATGCGACGCGCCGCGGCAGCAGGCCTTGGCGCAGCCAAACGTAGCCATAGGGCGGCATAAACTCGAATGATTATGACACAAGAAGAGAAAACAGCAGTAGAAGAGCGGATTGTAGACGTGTTGCGAACGGTCTACGACCCCGAGATACCGGTCAACATATATGATTTAGGCCTCATTTACAAGGTCGATGTCAAGGAAACGGGCGATGTCGACATTGACATGACGTTTACGGCACCATCGTGTCCGGCCGCCGACTTCATACTTGAAGACGTCAGGCAGAAGGTCGACTCCGTCGACGGTGTGCGCAACGCAACGGTGAACCTCGTGTTCGAGCCCGTATGGGACCAGAGCATGATGACCGAAGAGGCCCGGGTGGAACTGGGCTTCGACTGATTGCGGGCCTCAGCGCCCCGCCACGCGACTTGCGCGACGGGGCACCGAGTGGCCCCATGCTATGCTTGTTACACTAAGAACCCTAAAAACTGACGGTATGAAAAACGTGTATTTCCTTTCCGACGCACATCTTGGCTCGCTCGCCATCGACCACGGCCGCATGCACGAACGGCGCCTGGTGCGCTTCCTCGACAGCATAAAGACCAAGGCCGCCGCCATATACCTGCTTGGCGACATGTTTGATTTCTGGTATGAATACCGCTGTGTGGTGCCCCGGGGCTATACGCGCTTCCTCGGCAAACTGTCCGAGCTGACCGACATGGGAGTCGAGATTCATTACTTCACAGGCAACCACGACATCTGGGCATACAACTACCTGGAGTCGGAGTGTGGCGTGATACTCCACAAACGGCCGCTCACCACCGAGATTTACGGCAAGGTGTTCATGCTGGCCCACGGCGACGGGCTGGGCGACCCCGACCGCAAGTTCAAGCTGCTCAGGGCCGTGTTCCACAACCGTTTCTGCCAGGTGCTCTTCTCGGCCCTGCATCCGCGCTGGGGCATGGCCTTCGGAATGCTGTGGGCAAAGCACAGCAGGCTGAAGCGCATGAACGGTGGCGAACCGCCCTACATGGGCGAAAACCGTGAGCATCTGGTGCTCTTCACAAAGCGATACATACAGACCCACAGCAATGTCGACTACTTTCTCTACGGCCACCGCCACATAGAGCTCGACCTGCAGCTCACCAAGAAGGCCCGGATGATGATACTCGGCGACTGGATAACGCAGTTCACCTATGCCGTGTTCGACGGCGAGCACCTCTTCCTTGAGGAATACGTAGAGGGCGAGTCGCAGCCTTGAGGGGCCTGCCTTTCGGATGTAGCATCACCATCGATTTGAGCATGACATGACGAAAAGCCTGTTGGCCATAATAATAATTGCCGCCGTGGCCCTTGCCGGTTGCACGGGCGAGCGCCACAACAGGGCTTTCGACGGCCTTGACAGCATTGCCGAAACCTCCCCCGGGGTGGCCGTGGCCCGGCTCGACTCGCTGTGTGGCGTGCTGCCCGGGCTGAACCGCGCCGACAGTGCTTACTGCGCCATGGTGAGGCTCAAGGCGGGCTTGGCCGCAGGCCTTGTGCCACAGTCGGACAGCGAGGCCCTTTCGCTCGTTGACTTCTACGAAAACGAGCTCGACTTCGAGCTTCTTGACGATGCCTATTACACTGCCGCCGCCGTCTACCATGCCATGGGCAACGACGCGGTGGCAATGGATTACCTTTCCAGCGCCATGGTCAATGCCCATGGCGCCGACACATTGCTCATGCTGCGGTCGCAACTGATGGCAGGCCGCATCTACCTGCGCAACCGCATGGTCGGCTCTGCCGACTCTGTGTTCCGCGCCGTGTCGGCCAGCTCCGTAGGCCGCGCAAACCGCCTGGTGGCCGCATCTGCCATTGGCGGCATGGGCGATGTGGCCTACAGCCGTGGCCGGGCCGACAGCGCGTGCCACCATTACCGCGAGGCTTTGCGGCTTGTCCCGGGCAATGATGGGGGCAGCCTTGCGGCTTCGCTAAGGTGCCGACTGGCCGAGGCCTGTGTGGCTTCGGGCGACACCGCCGCCGCGCGCCGGCTGCTCTTGCAGGCAAGGGCGGCTGCCACACCGGCGCTGAAGCCGAGGCTTGCGCTTGCCGAGGGCTTCCTGCTTGAGGCCGAGGGTCGGGCCGACATGGCCCTTCTGCGCTACGGCGAGGCCGCCGCCGGGGGCGACGCTGCCACACTCAGCGCGGCCTACGGGCGCATGGCCGCTGTCTATGGCGGCCGTGGCGACGGGCACAAGGCCGCCGATTGCGCGGCAAGGTGCGTGGCACTGGCCGACTCGCTGGCCGCCTCTGTCTCGGCTGTCGGCGTGGGTGGCGTGGCAAACGGGCGTTGGGCTGAGCGGCGCGAGCTCGAAAGTTTTTTTAAAGAACTCTGTTTCGACTACTTCACCGAGATATGGCTGTATGTAGTGTCGGCCATAGCGCTTGTTACCTTCGTTGGGTTCAGGGCCTTTTTGTCACACCGGCGGCAACAGATGCACCAAAAGGAAGTACGCCACAAGTATCAGCGCCTGCGGGCGGGATGGCCGCCGACACGGCCGAGGCACAACGGCGCAGGGACGGCATAGAGGCCCGGCCCATCTACGCGCTTATCCGCCAGAGGCTCAACTCGCCCAACGGGCGCAAGCGGCTGTCTGAAGATGAGTGGCGGCAACTGGCCGAGGCGGTAAACGCCGTTTACCCGGGATTCGACTCAAAGCTGGCCGAACTCTGCAAAATGAGCACTGCCGACTATCGTCTTTGCCTTTTGGTAAAGATTGAGATGAGCCCCTCGGCCATGGCGCAGATACTCGTGAAGACCAGTTCGGGCATCACTTCGGCGCGAGCAAAGCTATTTAAGCGCGCTTTCGGAACCAGCGGCGGGGCTGCCGACTGGGACGGCGTAATACGCTCTCTGTGAGCGCATTACGCCGTTTTGCGTACACTTTTGAGCAATGCCGCGCGCCTTTGCGTACGCTTTTGCGCAACCGATTCCTTGTTGTTTCACACCGTTAATGATACTTTTGCAGCAGCAACAAAAAAGCAAAAGTGTCATGAGACAAAAGCATTTCCAATATGTAGCCCCGGCGGCATTTGCGCCAACCTACCGCCCTATGGCCGCCACCGCGACACCGACCTGTGCCGGTGGCAGGGCGGGGCACGGTCTGCATGACCCCGAAACGGAATCTTTGAGTGCACAAAAAGATATGTAAACAGAGTTATTGACATTCCTAAAACCAAAGAAACGATGAAAAAGCTATTTCTATCAATGGCCGTGGTGCTTGCCACTGTGTTTGCCGCATCGTGCTCAAATGACGATGCAGGGAATTCAAGCGTAACGAAAACCGAAAACCGCAAGGCGGAGCAGAAAAAGGAGAAAGAGCTGTTGGAGCTCAAGGAAAGGATAGCCCACATGAACCAGGAGTGGGTTCAGAGAGCGCCGGCAATGGAGATCCGCAACACCTCGCGCTGGAAAATTGTTGGCAAAGCCGACATTGCCGGAGCAAAGATAGGCAGGCGCTTGGGCTCATGGGGGGCTGTGATAGTGGGCGCAGCGGCTTCCGCTTACGCCATATACAAGACCCAACCGAAGCATGTGGCCCTGCCACCGACAGCCGAGCCCTATGAAAAGGCAACCATAGTGAGGGTTAGCCAGACGGGCGCCACCGGCCCCACAGACAGCGTGGGCTATTACCACAACAAGCTGCTGGCCTCGATAGGCATCGACAAAATAGTGGCAGCCAACTATGCCGACATAGAGAGGCTCGTGGTAGACGCCGCAAACAAGTTGGGCATTGCCGGCAAGCAGCAAGTGCAGGCGGGCCTTCTGTATGGCAATGCCGACTTGCAATTCCTGAAAAACAACATGGGGCGGCTCAACAATGCGGCAAGTTCGGCAGAATATTGCACAATGCTCAGGGGCAACCTGAAAACCGTCGACGATGCAGAAATCGGGGTGTTGGAGGAATACATGACCGGTTTAGACGCCATCGAGGCTGCCCGCCGCCTTGAATACACCCGGGCCACCGTGGGACTGATAAGCGAGAGCAACCTGCCCGACGACGTGAAAAACAGCCTTGCCGGCAGCGTCATCGTGGGCAATGCGGGCGCAAACCTGTGGCAGGCCGTGTATGGAGGCCATTGACTGAAGGCCGCCCTCGGCCTTTGCTCCGGGCATCTCTGCATGGCCGCAGCCAGAGGGCGGCCCCGGTGCCGCAGCCTGTGACCATGGTTGAAGCAATGAAAACATAATGTCAAAATTAAAGCATTTGGAATATGAATAAAGTGATTTTAGACAGCGTCCTGTTCGTTGTGGCCCTTGGCGTGGCCATGGCAGGGCTGTGGATGGTGGGCCGCGGCGAGGCCGCAGGTTGGATGTGTGTGGGCGTCGGGGCCGTGGCCTCGGTGGCAGTGCCGGCATTGACAAAGCCCGAGCGGCACATGCTGGTCAGTGTGATGGAGGCGTTGCTCGCGCTGTTTGTGGGTGGCGGTTTCCTGTGCTATGCCGACAGGCTGGGCGCTACCATAGGGCTCAACGACTACTCTGTGTTCCCGCTGCTGGCGGCATTGTGGGCTCTCCACGAGCTCTCGCTGTGGTGGAGCGGTGGCCGGTGGCGCATGGCGGCCCCGGGCGAAGGGCGCAGGTACACGTGGCTTGTGGTGCAACTCGTGGTGGCGGCCGTGCTTATGGCCGGGGCGTCCGTATATGTGGCCGCCACGCGCACCGACCCGGTGGCCCTGGCCTATGCTGCCTTGTGCGCAGCCATGTTTGTGGGGCTGTTCCGGCTGGCTTTGGTTGCCGGCCGTCTCGGTGCCGAGGCAAGGCGCGAACTGCGCGTGGGCCTGTTCGACGTGGCGTTGGTGGTCTTTTTCTTCTACGGTTTTGCCTGGCTCGACGGCGAGTCGTGGATGCCGCTCACGCCCATAGTGTTCCATGCGCTGTTTCTCTCGGTGATGCTGGCCGACGTGTTGCGCTGGTGCATGGAGAAAGACTCGCGCCTCGACAGGCCGTGGCACAGGTTGCAGCCCCAGGGCGGCGGCGAGGCCGGGGCACAGTGAAACGCCAACGCCCGCAGGGCGCTTTGTAACCGACTGATGTTTAGTGCGTTAGCAAAAAGGGCCGTTTCAGGACATGAAACGGCCCTTTCCACCGTCAGGTTCGGCCCATTCAGCATTGCCAAACGGGCCGTATGGCAAGCGGTAGCGGGCCCGGCTGATGTGCTCGCCATGGTCGCGGCAGTGGCCGGTATGGCCGTGTGGCACGAAAAAACATGCAGGTTTGCTTTGCCGGTACCCCTTTTTGTGCTATCTTTGCGTGGCCAAAGTTACACTCGGCTGTGGGCGGGCGTGTTTGCCGGGCCCCCGCCGTTTGTGGCTGCATGTTAGAAACAATAATTTTGCAA
Organism: Marseilla massiliensis; assembly: GCF_023336985.1. NCBI lineage: Bacteria > Pseudomonadati > Bacteroidota > Bacteroidia > Bacteroidales > Prevotellaceae > Marseilla > Marseilla massiliensis. Next base: position 11,507 of record NZ_JAMBLP010000031.1, read on the forward strand.
TATGGGAGTTTGGATATCGTTGTTGCTTTGGCTGGTCATATCGGGCCTGCTTCTTTTCGGTTGGTTTTACAATATGGGGCAGTACAGGGAGACAACCAAGGACATGCTTGTCACCTGTGGCACGTGCGTTGCGGCGCTTTGGGCGTTGCGCACATACCATCCCGGGCTCACGCTTACCGTGACCCTGGCCGCCGTGGTTGTGGCTTTCATGCTGTTTTCTTTCTTGTCCAAGAATGCGCTGAAGATACCTAAGTATGTCGATTCGGCCGCAGCCATATTGTTTATGGCACTGCTCATGTATGTCTGCGACAAGTTTCTGGGCATGTCGTTCATGGCCTCCTGCATAATTGGTGCCGTAGGTTTCTGTGTGTTCTACGGGCTCATGATTTACCTCTACGCCCGTTTGCCGAAGGAAGAAGACAACGAGGAGTAGGCCGCAGGCCCGGCCTCTGGCAAACGTCAGGCCCGCATGGCAGCTGCCATGCGGGCCTGACGTTTTGTTTTGGCGCATCCGGCGGGGCGTTAGCAGGCCTTGGGGCGCAAGCGGGTGACTGGTGGTGGCTGCCACGCTATGGTTGCACGGCCCAGGCGTCATTGGCTCCGCCCGAGGGCGGTGCCGCCATCGTGCCCGTTGACCGTTGGCGTGTGGCGTCATAGTCTGGCGGCGGCAACCTCCGCCGTGCGGCATGGTGCATGGCCATCGGTGGCGTGGTCGCAGAGCGGGCCGCCGTGTCTGATGGTGATGGGCGCATGGATTGCAGCCTGCGTATGTGCGCCGGGCGAGCCCGTAAGTCCTGTCCGTAGGCCTGTCCCCCGGCTGCAGGCACAGCGGCCCGGCGGAGCATTCTCCGCCGGGCCGCGTCTGCTTTGTGCCGATGGCCGCCTTACAGCAGGTTCATGGTGTCGGTGGCAATCATCAGTTCCTCGTCGGTGGGTATGACAACGACCTTGACGCGCGAGTCGGGGGCAGATATTACAGCCTCTTCGCCGCGCACCTTCTCGTTTGTCTCCTTGTCGAGCTTCACGCCCATCCACTCCAGGCCCTCGCAGGCTCCGGCGCGCATGCCGGTCTGGTTTTCGCCCACGCCTGCGGTGAACACAATGATGTCAACGCCGCCCATGGCAGCAGCATACGCTCCGATGTACTTCTTTATGCGGTAGTTGTACATGTTCTGTGCCAGTATGGCCTTGGGGTTGCCGGCTTTCTCGGCAGCCTCAATCTCGCGCATGTCCGACGATATGCCGGTGATGCCGTAGACGCCGCTCTTCTTGTTGAGCAGGTTGGAGATGCCGTCGGCGTCGAGTCCGAGCTTCTTCTCGATGAACGAGACAGCCCCTCCGTCGATGTCGCCGCTGCGGGTGCCCATCATCACGCCCTCGAGCGGTGTCAGGCCCATCGACGTGTCCATGCACTTGCCGAACTTCACTGCTGCCACGCTGCCGCCGTTGCCTATGTGGCAGGTGATGATGCGCTGCTCCTCGGGCTTCACGCCGAGGAAGTCGCAAACGCGGTGCGACACGTAGCGGTGGCTCGTGCCGTGGAAGCCGTAGCGGCGTATGCCGTACTTCTCATACAGTTCGTAAGGTATGGCGTACATGTAGGCATAGTCGGGCATGGTCTGGTGGAAGGCGGTGTCGAACACTCCCACCTGCGGCAGTCCCGGCATGAGCTCCTGCACGGCGCGCACGCCCTTGAGGTTGGCCGGGTTGTGTAGCGGAGCGAGGTCGCTGCACTCCTCAAACGTCTTGAGCACCTCTTCCGTCAGTAGCACGCTCTTGTTGAACTTCTCGCCTCCGTGAACCATGCGGTGGCCCACGGCATCAATTTCCTTGAGGTCTTTTATCACCCCTATCTCAGGGTCGGTGAGCAGGCTGAATATGAACTTCACGCCCTCGGTGTGCTCGGGTATGTCGTGCATTATCTGTTTCTTCTCTCCGCCGGGCAGCTTTACCTTTACGAAAGCACCTTCGAGCCCTACGCGCTCAGCTCCGCCTGATGTCATCACCGACTTGTCGTCCATGTTGTAAAGGGCATACTTTATGGATGATGAACCACAGTTTAAAACGAGGATTTTCATTGTTGTTTCCTTTCTTTGTATTTTTTAGGAGTTAAGGAGTTACAGGGAGTTAAGGAGTTAAGACAATAGCCGCGCACGCATGACACCGTGCGGCATGTGGCATTGCCGGCCCGGCGCAGCCGCCGTTTGTTGATGGCTATTGCGGTCATTCATCAGCAGTGCTTTTAAAACTGTTGCTCAGTATTCCTTTGCAATAGCCGTTGAGCAGCTTGCTTGTTTCTTCAAGGCTGGCATATAGAGACTTGTATGTCTCAGTACTGATATATCCAAGGTCTCTTGACAGGTGCAGATAGCACCTGCACTCTTCGAGACTTCCTTGTGCGAAATTTAGGAAATGCAGCTTGTCGGCCTTGCCTATGCGTTTATATCCCTCGGCTATATTTGCCGCAATGGATACTGCAGCTCGCTGAAATTGCGAGCACAGCCCGTATTTCTCGTCTTGGGGATAGGCGGCAAGAGCCTTGTATGTTTGTAGTATAAACCCGTAAGCCTTTTGCCAAGCCAGTATGTCCTCAAATCTGACGGTAGCCATTGTCATTGATATGAATGTGTTTCGCGGATGCGGGATAAGTTTGTTGGGCCATGAGCCGATGAGCAAGAGCAGCCGGTTGGTGTCAGCCATCATGCCGCAGGGCCCGTTTCGCGTGGCTATTGTCTTAACTCCTTTACTCCCCTTTAACTACTTAACTCCTTGAATTTGATTTACCTAACTCTTAATTTTTCTTCGCATCCATTGCCTGGCAAGCGGTGATGGCCACCATCTTGTAGATGTCGTCCACGGAGCAACCGCGGCTAAGGTCGTTCACCGGGCGTGCAATGCCCTGCAGGATGGGGCCCAGGGCTTCGGCGTCGCCGAGGCGCTGCACCAGCTTGTAGCCGATGTTGCCAACCTCGAGGCACGGGAACACCAGCACGTTGGCGTGGCCGGCGATGGGGCTTCCGGGAGCCTTGTGCTCGCCTACCGAGGGCACCAGGGCAGCGTCGGCCTGCAGCTCGCCGTCAATCTTCAGCTCGGGCTGGCGCTCATGGGCCAGGCGGGTGGCCTCGACAACCTTGTCAACCACCTCGTGCGAGGCGCTGCCTTTGGTCGAGAAGCTAAGCATGGCCACGCGTGGGTCGGTGAATCCGGCCACGCTGCGGGCTGTCTCTGCTGTGCAGATGGCAATCTGGGCCAGCTGGTCGGCGTCGGGCATGGGCGTCACGGCCACGTCGCCCACCACGAGCACGCCGTTCTCACCATACTGCGGCTGCTTGGTTACCAGCAGCATGGCGCCGCTGACGCAGGTGATGCCGGGCTTGCACTTGATGATTTGCAGGGCCGGGCGCAGCGTGTCGGCGGTGGTGCTCAGCGCCCCGCTGATCTGCCCGTCGGCGCCTTCGGTCTTGATGATCATGCATCCCAGGTAGAGAGGGTTCTTCACCAGCTCGCGTGCCTGCTCGATAGTCATGCCTTTCTTCTTGCGCAGTTCGGCCAGCAGGGCTGCATACTCCTCGCTTCTGGGGTTGTTGTCGGGGTCGATGATGGTGGCCTTGCCTATGTGGCAGAGGCCCCATTTCCCGGCCAGAGAGTTAATCTCGTCGGGGTTGCCGATGAGGATGAGGTCTGCCACTTCGTCGGCCAGCACCATGTCGGCTGCCTTCAGTGTGCGCTCCTCGGTTGCTTCGGGGAGCACGATGCGCTGCTTGTTGCTCTTAGCGCGCTCGATGATTTGTTTTACTAAGTCCATTTTGACGAATAATTTATCATTGTGTTTTTGTAACTTCTGCTTTGCAAAAGTAAGCAAAATATTCGTAACCTGTCTTCGTCGGGCGTTATTTTTTCCCCCGCGGAAGGTTAACTGTGGTTAAAAGATGGCGGTGCCTGCACAAACACGGCAGCCTGTGTGCAAGCGCGCTTGCGCCGGGGATGGTCTTGTCGTCGCGCGGTTGTTGTGCCGCCGTGGCCCCGGCCTATGCCGCCCCCGTGCCGGCGCGGTGCACAACGGCTTTTTTTAGACGACGTAACGGCCATCTTTCCGTGTCGTAGGGCCTGTTTCCCGCGTGGCGGCGCCGTAAGGCTCAACGTGGCGTAGCGATGACATTGCGAAGCCTTGTTATATATTAAAAAATGTATCGAGGCCCGTATGGCTTGGCCGCAGGCCGGGAAGAAATATTATTTAAACACGTTTGAACACGCTTTTAATGTCTATGAAATGCCGTTGCAACATGGTTAGAGTACTTTTGCAGCGGAAAAAGAAAGGAAACGGAAATTAACATTAAAAACATTAAAAGCTATGCGTAAAACAGTTGTTGTATTAGTTATGATGATTGGGCTCTGCTCGGGCATGAGCCTCAGTGCTGCAGAGAAGTCGGCCGAGGCCGCCAACTCAACGTGGACATTCTATTCGGTGACTGACAAGCCAACGGCTGAGGAACTGGCATCCGTGTCGGATGGCGAGTTTGGCAAGGAAGCCACCTGCCTCTACAACCAGCTTGAGAAATTGTGTGTGAAGCGCGTGCCGGTGGTGCCGGGCGACCCCACAACACGCATCGTTTTCAAGAAGGGCGACATATACAACGCCGTGCGCAAGATTGGCAAGGGCCTTGAGGACGACGTCAAGGACAACGCAATGAGTTCAGACGAGGCATCGCGCAAGATGATGCACGTGCTCAACGTGGCCATATCGGCATATTATTCGGAAGACAGCAAGTCGTTCGAGAAGGCTCTTCGCGCCAGCAAGAAGGATTACAACAAACTGCTCGCCGTGTTCGACCGCGTGTCGCTCGAGCAGTAAGCCTTTAACCGGTGCATAGAGCCCGGGCGGCCCCGGGCGTGGTAGCCATGAGGGGGTTGCCCGGGCTCTGTGTGTCTATGCCGCAATAAGCACAATGATGACTAAGGATAGGGATAACTAACTATTTTCAATACACTTGTTTACTTATGAAGAAAATTTGTACTTTCGCCGGCTTGCTGTGCGTGAGCGTGTCAATGTACGCCCAGTCCATCAAGATTAGCGGAGTGGTTACCGACGAGATGGGGCCTGTCATGGGCGCATCGGTCATGGTGAAGGGCACCAAGACGGGCACCGTCACCGACGTGAACGGACGTTACACGCTGAGCGCCGACAAGAACGACGTGCTCGTATTCTCCTATGTGGGCACCAACCCCGTAGAGAAGACAGTCACAGGGGCGGTGCTCGACGTCAACCTCACGTCAAACGTGCAGAGCATCAACGAGGTGGTGGTAACCGCCATCGGTATCAAGCAGGAGAAGAAAAAGCTCGGTTACACCACGCAGCAGGTGGAGGGAGCCGACATCGCGGCCGCCGGAAACCTCAACGCCGGAGCCTCGCTGCAGGGCGAGGTGGCCGGACTCACCGTGTCGGTGCCGTCGGGCATGTTCCAGTCGCCAACGTTCTCGCTGCGCGGCAAGACCCCGCTCATAGTGCTCGACGGTGTGCCCATCGAGTCTGACCTGTTCGACCTCTCCAGCGAGAACATAGCCAGCGTCAATGTGCTGAAGGGCACTGCCGCCTCGGCCCTGTACGGAGCGCGCGGCCGAAACGGCGCAATCATGATAACAACCAAGCGGGCCGAGAAGGAAGGAATAGAGATAAACTTCTCCACAAAAGACATGGTACAGGCCGGATACATGGCCTTCCCCGAGACACAGCATGAGTTCGGCAGCGGCTCGCAGGGCAAGTATGCCTTCTGGGATGGCGAGGGCGGAGGCATCTCCGACGACGACATGCAGTGGGGGCCGCGCCTCGACGTGGGCAACGTGGCCCCGCAGTGGAACAGCCCCATACGTGACAAGGTGACCGGCGAGACCATACCATGGTGGGGAAGCGTTACGGGCACGCAGTATGACGACCAGGGCCGCTACGAGCGTGTGGCAACGCCGCTCGTCTCACACGACAACATAGGCGACTTCCTCGAGACGGGCCTCATCACCAACAACACCCTCTCGCTGTCTTACAAGGGCGACAAGGCCCGCGTATATGTGCTCGGTCAGTATGCCTACCAGAAAGGCCAGGCGCCGACAACGTCGCTCCAGAACGGCGGACTGAACATCAACACATCGTTCGACATAAGCGACAAGCTCACCCTCGACGCCATGCTGAACTACAACATGGTGTATTCGCCCAACTACCCAGACTACGGCTACCACCCGTCGAACTATATGTACAACATCATTGAGTGGATGGGCGACGACGTTGACGGCCGCGACCTTGAGCAACACCTGTGGGTTCCGGGCATGGAAGGCTACCGCCAGGCCAGCTACAACTACGCCTGGTACAACAACCCTTACTTCGCCATAACGCAGAGCAAGCGCAAGCAGCGACGCAACGTGCTCACCGGCCAGCTCCGCCTGAACTACCAGATACTGCCGGAGCTCAGCGTCATGGGCCGCGTGTCGATGCGCTCGAACCGCAACCTGACCGAGCACGAGACCCCGAAGTCGTATATGAACTACAGCGACTCGCGCGAGGGCGGCTACAAAGTGTGGAACGAGACACAGGACAACGTAGATGCCGACGTGCTCGTGACATATACCAAGAGCTTCATGAGCGACATCAACCTCACCGTCAACGCCGGTTCGTCGGTGTTCTACCGCCGTTACCGCAACGACTACGCGTCGACCGACGGGCTCAATGTGCCAGGCGTCTACTCGCTGAACAACTCTACCGGCAACATCATAACCTTCGACGCAGACAACCCTCTGTGGGGTTCGCGCAGCGAGAAGGAGATAAAGAGTGTCTACGGCTCGGTAAACATAGACCTCTCGAAGTACGCATACCTCTCTGCAACTGCACGCAACGACTGGTCGTCGACCATTGCCACGGGCAACAACTCGTATTTCTATCCTTCTGTGGCCGTCAGCTCGGTGATATCAGACTATGTGAAGCTGCCCAAGTTTATGGACTACCTGAAGGTGATGGCGTCGTGGGCAACGGTCAGCAGCGACCTCGACCCGTACCAGATACAGCAGGTTTACACCAAGGAGAGCAACTGGGGGAACACGCCCACCATCAGTTATCCGTCGGCACTGGTCAACTATGACATCAAGCCGCAGAAGACAACATCGTGGGAGGTGGGCCTGTCCACATCGTTCCTGGGCCGCTTGGCGCTCGACTTCAGCTACTATCGCAACGTGGACACCAACCAGATTCTCGACATGATGATATCTCAGGCATCTGGATTCGACAGCCGCAAGATCAACGGCAACACCTATACCACCAACGGCATCGAGGTCATGGCCAGCGTGAAAGCCATCGACATGAAAGACTTCAAGTGGGATTTCGACCTCAACGCCAGCCACAGCGTGCGCAAGCTGACTGAGATTTACGGCGGCGAGGAGTATTTTGGAAACTTGCGTGAGGGCGACCGGGCCGACGCTTATTATGCCACCGTATGGCAGCGCGACCCCGAAGGGCGTGTGATTGTCGACGCCACGGGCCAGCCGCAGACAGACCCCTATGCCCGCAACGTGGGCCACTACGAGCCTAACGTACGCCTGGGAATGCAGAACAAGTTCCGCTACAAGGACTTCACCCTTACCATCAACCTCAACGCGGCCATCGGCGGACTCATCTATTCGCAGCTCAGCCCGAAGCTATGGTGGGGAGGCAAGCACCCCAACTCAACCATGTACCGCGACCAGGAATACTCTAACCTTGACGCCGAGGGCAACCCCACGCCTGTATATGTGCCCGACGCAGTGACTGTGGTGAGCGGCGAGGTGACATACGACACACATGGCAACGTGGTGAGTGACACCCGTGTGTTCAAGAAGTTTGACCAGGCTGTAGACTGGCAGTCGTGGTGCCAGAACTATCCTTATCGCGCAACCGTGACCGACAAGATGGACAAGTTCTTTGCAAACACTTTCAGCCGTACTTACCTGAAGATAAGCCAGATAGCCCTGAGCTATGACTTCAAGAAGCTGCTACCGCAGGATTCGCCTGTCAAGGGGCTCACGGCAACACTGTTCTGCAACAATGCGGCACTGTGGTCGAAGGCTCCATGGATTGACCCCGAGATAAGCGGGGATACCAGCGACGACGACGGCTCCAACGACCCGACGGCCCGATATGTGGGAATAGGCGTCAACATGACATTCTAAACAAACTTGAAAACGATAAAAGACATCACGATGAAACCAAAGATATTATTGCCGATATTTGTTGCCGCTGTGGGCTTCTGCTCGTGCGAGAGCTTCAGCGACATGAACACCAACCCCAACATGCCGGCCGAAGTGACCCCCGACCTGCTGTTGCCCAAGGTGTGCCAGGATGCGTTCACCCGCGGACAGGACGGCATGTACGCCGACAAGATGGTGATACAGACCGACGGCCACAACTCGGAACAATTTTTCGAGTGGAACAGAGGCAGCTTTGACACATACAACAACGAGCTGCTGCAGGTGGAGAAAATGCGCGAAGAGGCCGAGCAAACGGGCGACACGGCTTACGTACCGCTATACAAGTTCTTCCGTGCCTACCACTATTACAACCTCACGCTGCGCTTCGGCGACATTCCTTACAGCGACGCCATGAAGGGGCAGAGCCAGGCCAACTACACGCCTGAGTACGACACGCAGGAGGAGGTGTTCGCCGGCATACTGCGCGACCTCGACGAGGCCGAGGAGGGGCTGGCCGCTTCGCCAGACGTCGACGTGATTGAAGGCGACATTATCTACGACGGTGACAAGCTGGCATGGCGCAAGCTGGTCAACTCCTTCCACCTCAAGGTGCTCATGACCCTGTCGCGCAAGACCACCGTGGGCGGCCTGGACGTGCGACAGGAGTTTGCCCGCGTGGCACGGCTGCCGCTCATGGAGAGCAACGCCGACAATGGCCAGCTGACGTACATCGACCAGGAAGGCAACCGCTATCCGCAGTTCAATGCGCAGTGGTCGGGCTACTACATGGACAGTACATACGTGGCACGCATGGCCGAGCGCCGCGACCCGCGCCTCTTCCTGTTCTGCCTGCCGACAACCACGGCCGCCGACGCAGGCATGGCTGTCAACGACTTCGCGGCATACCGGGGCGGAAACCCCATTGTGCCCTACGGCAACAACATCACGCTGGTGCGCAATGGCCAGATATCGCAAATAAACTCGCGCTTCCGTCTGGACCCGATTGTCGAGCCGACCATGCTGATGGGCTACGCCGAGCTGCAACAGGTGCTGGCCGAGGCCGTGGTTCGCGGATGGATACAGGGCGACGCCAGGCAGTACTATGAGAACGGCGTGAAAGCTTCATTCAGCTTCTATGAGACCTATGCCACCGACTACTCGCAATATGTCACGCAAGACTCCGCGGCGAGTTACCTCAACCGCCCCCTCGTAAGGCTTGACGACACGCTCACCGACGAGCAGAAGATTGAGCGCATAATATTCCAGAAATACTGCGTGAGCTTCTACCAGGGAGGTTGGGACCCTTACTTCGAGAACCTGCGCACGGGCTATCCCGGATTCATGCACCTCGAAGAAAACCCCATCCCTTACCGCTGGATGTACCCCGACACGGAGTACCGTTACAACACGGCCAACGTGGAGGAGGCCATCACCCGCCAGTTTGGCGCCAACAACGACCGTACCACCGCCCAGCCATGGTGGCTGAAAGAATGATGTTAATCTGTTTCTGTAATGTGATAGAGCCGGCCGGATGCCCCTGTGGCCCGGCCGGTTATCGCTTTGCGCCATGACCTGATGCAGTGACGGATTGTGCCGGGCGTGGCTGCGTGAAGGCGTTTGCTGCACGGAAACGAATGGACATTGGAATATTAATAATAAAACAATAGACAACAGACATGACAAAAAGACTTTTCTGCGCTGCCGCACTCTGCATGGCAGGGATGCTGGCCGTGAGCGCACAGAGCGTGAGATTCAATAACGAAGGCAAACTGAAGATTGTGCAGTTCACCGACATCCACTGGCGTGCGGGCGACCCGGCCACGGCCGACGCCGCCGCAAACATGAACCGGGTGCTCGACGAGGAGAAGCCCGACCTGGTGGTATACACCGGCGACGTGACCACGGCAAAGCCTGCCACCGAGGGCCTTGACAAGGCGCTGGAGCCAGTGATAAGCCGCGGGTTGCCCTATGCCATCACCTTCGGCAACCATGACGACGAGCAGGACCTGACGCGCCCGCAGCTCTACGACTATGTGAAGAAGAAGCAGGGGTGTCTCGACGCCAAGGCCGAGGGCACCGACTTCGCCATCAGCGTGACCTCGGCCGACGGCAAGCAGGCCAAGGCCGTGATCTACGTGATGGACAGCAACGCTTACTCTACGATAGACAGCCTGAAGGGCTACGGATGGTTCCGCCGCGACCAGATAGACTGGTACGCACGCAAGAGCGCTGAGCTTACGGCCGCCAACGGTGGCAAACCGCTGCCGGCGCTGGCTTTCTTCCACATACCCTTCCCCGAGTACAACGAGGCATCTACGGCCATTGGCAACCCGCTCGTGGGCCAGAGGGGTGAGCAGGCTTGCTCGCCGGCCATCAATTCGGGCATGTTTGCGGCCATGCTTGAGGCCGGCGACGTGATGGGCACGTTTGTTGGCCACGACCATGTGAACAACTACGTCACTCCGTGGCACGGCATCCTGCTCTGCTACGGCCAGTTTACGGGCGGCAAGACCACCTATACCGACGGAAAGCGCGGCGCCCGCGTCATTGAGCTGACCGAGGGGCGAAGGGGCTTCAGGACGTGGATCCGCATGAGCGACGGCACCGTGAAGAACGAGGTGCTTTGGCCGGAAGACTTTAAGAATTAAAAATTAAGAGCCAAGAATTAAAAGTTAAGAATTAAGAGTTGGGAATTAAAGAGTGGCTGCGCAGTGTCAGCAGAATGCGAAGGCAAGGGCAAATGTCTGTACTCCTGTACTCCTGCACTCCTGAAACTCCAAGCGTAAGAATTAAAAAAGGGCTGCGCGGTGTCAGCAGAATGCGAAGGCAAAGGCAAATGTCTGTACTCCTGTACTCCTGCACTCCTGCATTCTGATACGCAAGTCTCTGCCCATCCCGTGCTCCCGCCCTGCCCGGTTCTGCAAGTCTTTGCGCATACCCCCAGCCATCTTGGTATTCCCCAAAAACCAAAGACTATGATAAAGATTGCAAAATTGCTGCTGGCAGCCATGCTGGTGGTGCCGGCAATGGTGTCGGCAAAAAACAAGGTCGTGGTGGTAATGGTCGACGGCTACCGCTGGCAGGAACTGTTTCGCGGTGCCGACTCCATGCTTGTCAACACCAAGGAGTTTGGCAACCCCGACATGATGAAGGCCGACTTCTGGCGGCCCACTGCCGACGAGCGCCGCAGCGCGCTCATGCCGTTTACGTGGAGCCACATAGCAAAGAACGGTGTGATGATTGGCAACCGCGACAAGGGCTGCCGCATGAGCGTTACCAACAACATGTGGTTTTCTTACCCGGGATACAACGAGACGCTGTGCGGATATCCCGACGACAAGAACGTCAACTCCAACGCGCCGGTTGACAACCCTAACATGACCGTTTTCGAGGTGGCCAACAACACGCCCGAATACCGTGGCAAGGTGCTCGTGTTCGGAAGCTGGGGCCGATTCATCCAGATATTCAACGAGAAGCGCAGCGGGCTCGAGGTGAACGCCAACTACCGCCACTCGCTGGCCAAGCAACCCACAGAGCGCGAACTGTATGTCGACAAGATGCAAGACGGCACGCCCCGTTACTGGGAGGAGGAGCGTTTCGACGTGTTTACGCATGAGTATGCCGTAGAGGCCATGAAGTCGCGCCACCCGGAGCTGCTGTTCGTGGGCTACGGCGACACCGACGAGTGGGCCCACGCCGGCAACTACCGCCTGTACCTTGAGGCTGCCAACGACGTCGACCGCTTCATCCGGGAGCTGTGGGAGACGGCCCAGGCCGACCCGTTCTACAAAGACCAGACCACCTTTATAATAACCTGCGACCACGGCCGCGGGGTGAGCGCCGACAAGGGATGGTTCCACCACAGCCGCGAGGTAGACCGCTCAAACGAGACATGGCTCATGGCTTTCGGGGCCGGTGTGCCGGCCAAGGGCGTGCTCACCTCGGGCGAGTATCACAACAATCAGGTGGCTGCAACGGTGGCCTCGCTGCTCGGCATCAGCTTTGCGCCGCAGCACGAGGGTGCCGGCAAGGCCATAACCTTCTGATCCGTCTTTATTGGCTTGTGCCGCAGCCGGAGGGCTTGCGGCTGAGACTGCGGCCATACCATGGCCGGGAGCATTTCGCTTTCGTCTCCCCGCCAGTCGCAATCTCTGATTTTCATGCCATGTCCCGGCTCTGTGAAGAGCGGGACATGGCTTTTCTGTATCGTGGCGCCACCCTGTGGCCTGCTTCTGCCGCCATGCCGCGGCGGCTGCGTTGCCGCGCCCGCAGCAACGGGCGGCGGCCGCTTTTTTAGCCGGCGGGCCAACGGGCTTGCCCTGCCTATGCCGGCGGGCCGGGTTGTGGGCAGCCTTGTCATGGCCGTGGCATAGGCAACGCTGCCGGCATCACGCTATGTATGCAGCATACGGCTCGCCCGGTCTGTCGGGCCAAACCGCCGGCCTTTTATAACCCCCTGGTGTGCAGCGGGTTGCAGAATGGGCCGTTTCGGGTGGTGGAACGTGCCGTATTGGCTCCCGAAACATGCCGTATTGCGGCGCAGAAAGGGCTGTTGTGTGGATTTGCAGGGCTCATGGTAGAAATCGATGATACCGATGCGTTTTGGGGATGTTGCGCATTTGCACATACGCGCATGTTGCAGATGCGCTTAAAAAAGCCAATCCGTGTTTAGTCCATTTGTATAATGGTGGGGCGGGCCCAGCCTTGAAGTCACTAAACAGCGGATTTATGCAGTGTGAATTAGTCCGGGATGTGCCTGCCAGCCCCCTGCCTTCATGAATTGATGAATGTGGCGCCGCGCAGTGCCGGCGGCATGGTGTGGCCTGTGGGCAGTGCAGCCGCGCCTGGCCCGATGCCTGCGGGCAAGCTATGGTCAGCCCCTGGCTGAGGGCTGTTCTTCGAGGGCGTCGGTGAGTATGCTCTCGAGTTTCTCGGCAGAGAGGCGCAGCTGGAACGCTCCGTTCATGGCCACGGAAATGCCCCCGGTCTCCTCGGACACAATGACGGCTATGCAGTCGCACTGCTGTGATATGCCGAGGGCTGCGCGGTGGCGCAGGCCCAGCTCCTTGGGTATGTCGAGGTTGTGAGACACGGGCAGTATGCATCCGGCGGCCTTGATGCGCTTCTTTGATATTATCATGGCCCCGTCGTGCAGCGGCGAGTTCTTGAAAAATATGTTCTCTATGAGCCGCTGGTTGATGTTGGCGTCGATTATGTCGCCCGTGGCGGCCACGTCGTCGAGCGGGGCCGTGCGCTCTATCACTATCAGCGCTCCCACCTTTCGCTTCGACATGCCCATGCATGCCAGCACTATGGGCACAATGGTCTCTTTGTGGCCCGCTTTCTGGCCGCCGCGGTCAGAGGCGAAGAAGCTGATGAGCATCCTCATGCGCTGGTGGGCCCCAAGGTTGTATAGAAACTTGCGTATGTCTTCCTGGAACAGGATGATGAGACCTATCACTCCGACGCTTACCAACTTGTCCATGATGGAGCCGAGAAGCCGCATCTCAAGTATCTGCGACACGAATATCCAGACCACCACGAACACCATGATGCCTATGAACACGTTGAGCGAGCGCGACTCTTTCATCAGCCTGTACAGGTAGTAGAGCATCAGCGCCACGAGTAAGATGTCGATCACATCCTTTATTCCGAAACTGAAAAACATAAGTCTTGATAGTTGTTAGTGTATGTCGTTTGCTGCAGGGGCAGCCTGGCCGGCATGGGCCTTGAGCGCCTGCACTATCTTAACACACTCGGCAGCCTGGCCTACGTCGTGAACGCGCAGTATGTGGGCTCCCTTTATCAGGGCCGCAGTGTTGAGCGCGGTGGTGCCGTTGAGGGCCTCGTCGGTGGTGCAGCCGAGCAGCCGCGTTATCATCGACTTGCGCGATATGCCCACCAGCAGGGGCAGGCCCAGTGTGTGCAGCTTGTCGAGCCCGGCCATGATGGCATAGTTGTCGGCGGTGGTCTTGCCAAAGCCGAAGCCCGGGTCGAGTATTACGTCGTTTACTCCCAGCGAGTGGAGCAGCTGCGACTTGGCTGCGCCCTCCATCAGTATTGAGGCTGTGTCGGGGCGCGACGACATGAGTATGTAGGGCACGCCGAGGCGGGCCGCCATGCGGAAGATGGGCGGGGCGTCGTCCTCGGTCCATGTGCGGTATCCGTCGTCGTTTGTCTCCGCCCCTCCGAACGCCCCGTCGGGGTTGCCGCCCGAGACGTCGTTGATGATGGCCACGCCATATTCCTCGACGGCCATGCGGGCCACGTCGGCGCGGAACGTGTCGACGCTGATTATGGCTCCGGGCTGCTCGCGCCGCACCACGGCCAGTCCGTGGCGCAGCCTGTCGGCTTCTTCGGCTTCGCTCACGCGGGCTGCGCCCGGCCGTGTGGAGAATGCGCCGATGTCGATGATGGTGCCTCCCTGTTCCACAATCTCGTTGGCGCGGGCGGCTATGTCGGCCTCGGCCTGCTTGCGGCTGCCGGCATAAAACGAGTCGGGCGTCACGTTGAGTATGCCCATCACCTGCGGAACGTCGAGGCTGAGCAGCCGCCCCCCGGCGTTGAGGCTCATGTGGCTGTGCGCATTCATTTGCCTGCCTCCGCCGCATTGCCGCCGGTGGCGGCCGTTAGTGTTGGCTTCAGGGCCTCGAGGGCAGCCTTTATCTTGTCGGTGTCAACCGAACCGGCGGCTATGCGGCCCTCGGGGTCGACGAGGTAGAACGTCGGTATCCAGTTGACGCGGTAAGGGCTGTCGAGCGTTGTGCCCGCCTTCCATTTCTTCAGTTCGCTGTACTGCAGCCACTCCATGCCGTTAGCCTCGACGTAGCGGCGCCATGCGGCGCTGTCGGTGTCGAACGATACGCCAACGAACTCGACGCCGAGCGGGGCATACTCCTTGTATAGGGCCACGACGTCGGGCGTGGTCTTGCGGCAGTCGGGGCACCACGATGCCCAGAACTCGAGCACCACATAGTGCCCGCGCAGCGAACTGAGCTTAATGGGCTCAGGCCTCGCCGGGTCGGCAATGGTGAAGTCGGTGGCCATGGCGCCGGGCTGTAGCAGCTGGCTGTCGTACTTGTCGGTGTCGGTGGCCGGCTCGGCGCCCACCACGCAAGAGTTGAGGCAAAGCATGGCTACGGCCATTGCGGATATTCTTCTGAATATTGTCATTGTTGCATTCGTTTTTGTTGTTGCGTGCTACAAAGGTAAGAAAACATTGCCGAACGGCGGCAGGATTGGTGGCCAAAGTTTGCGGCTTCCCGCTTTTTTGGCTGTTTTTACAGGCTTTAGGGGAGTATGGCGTGGTGGCGCGGCAGAGCGGGGGCGGGCAGAAAAAGGCTTTTTTAACGTGACAGGCTTGCCCGCTCGGGAAATTATGCCTAACTTTGCAGCACAAAGCAAAAACAAGGCGTAGAGAGTGTGAGGATTCCGGCATCGGTTAATGCCGGGATTCTTCATTTTTTTAATGTCCTTTTAACCGAAATATTACGTTAACATCTATAACAAAAAGTTTTTGATTATGGCTTACATGTCGCAAGAGGGCTACGATAAGATGGTAGCCGAGTTGAAACGCTTGGAAAGCGTGGAGCGCCCCAAGGCATCAGCCGCAATAGCTGAGGCACGTGACAAGGGCGACCTGAGTGAAAATTCCGAATATGAGGCCGCCAAGGAGGCACAGGCCCATCTCGAGGATAAGATCAACCAGATGAAGCTGGCGCTGCAAGAGGCTAAGATTGTGGACACATCGCGTCTGAGCTCCGACTCGGTGCAGATTCTTACGCGCGTAGAGATGACCAACCTGGCCAACAAGGCGAAGATGAGCTACACCATCGTCAGCGAGAGCGAGGCCAACCTGCGTGAGGGCAAGATATCCATCATGACACCGATTGCACAGGGATTGCTTGGCAAGAAAGTGGGCGACGAGGTTGAGATAAAGATACCGCGCGGCACTATAAAGTTGCGCATCGACAATATATCAATAGCATAGGGAGGACTGTATATGGCCGGGATATTCGCAAAGATTGCAGCAGGTGAGATACCGAGCTACAAGTGTGCCGAGAGCGACAAGTTCTATGCTTTTTTGGATATAAACCCTCTTGTCAAGGGGCATACGCTGGTGATTCCGCGCCGCGAGGTAGACTATATATTCGACCTCGACGACGACGAGCTGGCCGAGATGGTTGTCTTTGCCAAGCATGTGGCCGCAGCCATAAAGAAAGCCTTCCCGTGCCGGAAGGTGGGCATGGCTGTGCTGGGCCTTGAGGTGCCCCACGCACACATACATCTGATACCGATGCAGACGGAGAAGGACATGAACTTTGCCAACCCCAAGCTTAAGCTGGCTGACGACGAGATGGCTGCTGTGGCAGCACGGATACGCGAGAATTTCGAGGCTGAAGGCAAGTAAGTGGCCTGTGTGACATAAGGCGGGGCGGGCAGGGCCGGTGCAGTGTGCACTCGGCCCTTGCCCGCCCCGCTGTTTGTGCGCATGGCCCGAGCGTAGGTCACAGGTAGTCGTTGCCATGTTCCATCTGCACCTTGTTGACATACTTGCGCACCAAGGCCGACGAATCGCCTTTCTTGCATATGAGCAGCACGTCGCCACCGTCGGCCACTATGTATCCATCGAGGCCGTTGATGACGGCCAGCTTGCCTTTGGGCATCTTGACCACATTGCCGCGGCAGTCTTCCATCATGACGTCGGAGTCGATTACAACGTTGTCGTCGGCGTCTTTGCGCATGCATTCGTAGATGGAATGCCATGTGCCAAGGTCGGCCCAGCCGAAGTCGCATTTCATGACGCAGATGTCGGTGCTGCGCTCCAGCACGGCACAGTCGATGGACAGGTTAGGGTACGATTGGTAGTGCTCGGTCACAAAGGCCAGCGTCTCTTCGACGGGGCGCAGGCCGTCGGCCGGTTCGCCGCGATGTACATCGCTGAACAACCGTGTGAACTCGCGGTAGAAATTGCGCGCGCTGGAGAGGAACAGGCCCGTGTTCCAATAAAACTCGCCACTCTCCATGAACACCTTGGCAAACTCACGCTCGGGCTTCTCGGTGAAAGAGCGCACGGTGAACACACCTTCTGTCTCACACTGCTCGCCCAGCTGTATGTATCCGTAGCCGGGCTCCGGCCTTGATGGCCTCACGCCCATCGAGAGCATCGTGTCGTGCGACGCCACGAAGTTGAGGCCACGCTCAACGTCGGCGTCAAAGGCTCCCTCGTTGAGTACGAGCTGGTCGGAGGGGGTGACAATGATGGATGCCTCGGGTGAGCGCCTGCACACCTCGGCAACGGCCCAGCCCACGCACGGGGCGGTGTTGCGGTTGATAGGCTCAACAATCACGTTGGATGCAGGCAAGTCGGGCAGCTGTTCGCGCACCATAGGTTCGTAGTCGCGGTTGGTGCATACCAGTATGTTGGCTCCCGGCACAATCTTTGCGAAACGGTCGTAAGTGGCCTGCAGCTGAGTGCGCCCCAAACCAAAGAAGTCAAGAAACTGCTTGGGCTTGTTGTCCCTGCTGCACGGCCACAGCCTGCGGCCCTTGCCTCCAGCCAATATCACACAATAATTGTCCTTATGCTTTTCCATATCCAAAATATATAAGCTCTTTTGTTAGGTAATCAGTCTCTAAATATCACAACATTTGTGCTGTCTTTATCAAGCACGTGAATGGCGAATGTAATTCGCCCGCCCGTCATCAGGGAGCAGCCGGCTGTGGCATGGCGCCCTGCCCCTCCCCTTGATTAGCTGAGGCTTGTTTTTATGCCTGTCGTTTTAGGCCTACTAAATTACAAATTCCCACCGAGATGCGCAAGTAATTTAAGTTTTTTGAATGAAAAATTTGCTAATTCGGATTTTATTGTTATCTTTGCACCCGCTAAGAAGCCCAGATGGCGGAATCGGTAGACGCGCTGGTCTCAAACACCAGTGGAGCAATCCATCCCGGTTCGATCCCGGGTCTGGGTACGAGTAAATCGGCTAAGTAATTGAATTTCAATGCTTAGTCGATTTTGTTTTATACTCATTGTTCCCGTTTTGTTCCCACACGGACTTATTCGGGTCAGTCCGGAAATCCGGTTGCAATCCTTGCTATACTCGTGTAAAAAT
>NZ_JAMBLP010000032.1:0-28280 GCF_023336985.1 Marseilla massiliensis
TCTTTGCATAATACAAGCTGCACTCGGCAATCAGTGAGCAAGCTCACATTGCACTCGTTTGCAGTGCATTTTCATTTTCAAAGGCCATCGGTGCCGGCGGCTCAGGTCGCGCCCAGCCGGGGCTTGCAGCCCGGATGCCGGGGGCAGACAACTTGGCAGTATATGGCCAAGACAAACAGTGTCATCAGACAGAAAGGCGTATGGCTGGCAGCAACGGCGCTTGCCGGTTGCTTTGCAGCGGCCGGCTCGTCCGATTCGGACAGCCCCGGAGGCCAGGGCCGGTGGCTCTGACAATGCCGAGGGCGCGGCTTTTTGAATTATCATAGAATGCGGTGTATGGAAAAGGAATCGTTGAGGCAGTTGTGCGGCCGTATTGATGTAAACCGCCAATGGCACGACTCTTACGTGAGCTTCGTGCCGCGGTTTGTTGCCGAGGCACAGGCCGGCAAGCGGTGGGAAGATTGGGACAAGGGCGTGTTCTACGAGTATTTTGAGCGCTCCCAAGGCCAGTGTGTGGCCAGCGTCGCCCAGAAATACTTCACCCGCGACGACCGGGCACGGCTCAAAAACGCATGGCACGAGGTGGCGCCGCTGCTCAAGGCTATAGCCGAACACCAGGACGAGCCGCAGTGGGAGGCATACAGGCAGTTGAAGAAAGTGGTGCGCGCGCATACAGCGCAAGACCTGCGGGCGGCCACCAACCGCCTTGTGGCCGGCCTGCAGCCAAGGCTCTTGTGCTCTATCGTGGCCGAGCATCAGCTCGAGGAGCTGTACATGCTGTTGGGCCGCCACGTCAGCGACAGGCTGCCCGAGTACAGGAAGGGCGACTGGTTTGCCAACAGCTACAACATCACGCGCCTGTTTTGCGATGCACTGCAGCCAGCCGACCCGATGGACATAGTGACTTACCCGTGGCAATTGCTTGAATATCTGCGGGACAAAGACAACAAACAATACCTTATGGACAATTATATCGAAGAGAAGGCACAGATGCTCGAGAGGGTGAAAAACATGGTGCTCACCGGCCCCCCGGGCACGGGCAAGACATATCTTGCGCGCCGCATGGCAATGAAGCTGGTGGGAGTGGACACCGACGAGCAGCTCGCGGCCAGCGGCCAGTTTGGCTTTGTGCAGTTTCATCCCTCATACGACTACACCGACTTTGTGGAAGGGCTGCGCCCCGTGCAGTCTGACGACAACGGAAACGTGGGCTTCGAGCTGCGCGACGGAGTGTTCAAGCAGTTTTGCCGCAAGGCCATGGAGAAGGGAAGCATGGCCCGCCTTGATGAGGCCATAGAGCGATTCAAGGACGACTGCAGCGAAACGCCCGTCAAGGTGAAGAACAAGAGTGGCTACGAATTCTCGGTGGCTTACCGCGGCGGGGTCACGTTCAGGGTGCGCTCCGACAAGAGCGAGGCTGCCGAGGGGCGCGACTTCCCGGCCAACATCGACTCGATAAAGCGGCTCTACGGAGGCCGCAAGGACGGCATTTACAACATGGCATACGTGAGCAACATACTGCAGCACCTGAAAGACAACTATGGTGTGCCGGAATACAAGGCCGACATGGCCGACAGGAAATATGTGTTTGTGATAGACGAGATAAACCGCGGCGAGGTGTCGAAGGTGTTCGGAGAGCTCTTCTTTTCCATCGACCCCGGCTACCGGGGCCCGCGCGGCGCCGTGGCCACGCAGTATGCCAACATGCACGAGGGCAGCGAACTGTTCTATGTTCCGGCCAACGTTTACATCATTGGCACCATGAACGACATAGACCGAAGCGTCGAGAGCTTCGACTTTGCCATGCGCCGGCGCTTTGCGTGGGTGGAGGTGACTGCCGGGGAAAGCGCCGTCAACATGCGGTTGCCGGCCGACGTGGCCGAAAGGATGGGGCGGCTTAACGATGCCATCTCCGAAACCGAAGGCCTGGGCAGTGCCTACCATGTGGGCGGGGCCTACTTTCTGGGCACCGACGGGCGCCCCGACACCGACATCAGGGGCGTGTGGCGCTTCAGGATAGAGCCGCTGCTCAGGGAGTATCTGCGCGGACTGCCTGCGGCCGACGCCAAGCTCGAGGCCTTGTGCACGGCGTTCATGGATGGCGGAAAGGGCTGAGAGGGCAATGGAGAGGCTGTATACCACCGACAACAACGGCGGCAGTATGGAGGTGCCGGCCGGGTGCCTGGCCGACCTCGAGGCCATTGGCAACGTGCCGTTGGCCGAGCTTTGCGAGCGCAACCCGGGCCTGCTCGTCTTTCCCGACGACCTTTCCGACAGTCGCGACGGCATTGGCGGAACGCCCGTGTTCACCATTGGCGGCGGCCGCCTTGCCACGGCCAATGTGATGGGCTTCGTGGGGCGCAATGCCACGAGGCTGAACATAAGGTCGCGCTTTGCCCGCGACGATGCCTCCGACTATTTCCTTCACTACATGCTGGGCAGGGTGTTTGATGCCAACATGCTCGATTTCGACCAGTCGGCAGGCGGCTTAGGCATGATTGACTATCTTGACTGCCTGTTTCCATGCTGCCTCAGGCGGGCCTGGGCCCAGGGCGTCTACAGGGCGTACGTGGGCCGGCAGTGCAACGACGCGGGCGTCAAGGGGCGCATAGACATGGCGCGCCACCTGCGCACCAACATGCCGTTCAGGGGCAGCGTGGCCTACACCATGCGCGAATACAGCGCCGACAACAGCCTCATGCAGCTTGTAAGGCACACCATCGAGCACCTGAAGGCTAAGCCGTTGGCGCGGGCCTTGCTTGCGGCCGACAGCCAGACGAGGAGCATTATAGACACGGTGTGCCACATCACCCGGCCCACATACAGCCCGCGTGGGCTGCGGCGGGTGGTGGAGGCCAACCTCAAGCCGCTCTCACACCCCTTTTTCACCGGTTACCGCACGCTGCAGCGCCTGTGCCTGCGCATACTGGCCGGCGACCGCATGGCCTATGGCAGCAGTGACGACAGGGTGGGCGGGTTGCTGTTCGACGGCGCGTGGCTGTGGGAGGAATATCTGGCCACGGTGCTAGCCGGAGGCTTCATCCACCCCGAAAACCGCACCGGGCGCCACAGGCAGTACCTGTTCGACGGGTTCCAACCCATCTATCCCGACTTCATGAGCCGCACCCAACCGTGCGTGGTGGCCGACGCCAAGTATGTTCCGCTGGCCGGCAAGAGGGCTTACGGCGAGGATTCGACGCAGGCAACAGCCATATATTACAAGACCATAACGTATATGTACCGTTTCGGCTCGACCCGCGGCATGCTGCTCTATCCGCACCCCGGCACGCTGTCGGAAGACGTTTACGCCATAAAGGACACCGCCGGCAGGCTATGCAAACTGGGCATGGCCATAGCGCAAGATGCCGGCAGCTTTGACGACTTCTGCAGCGCTATGGGCCGCAACGAGGCCGACCTGCTTGGCCGGATAGCCGGATTTGCGCGCGGTGGAGCCGCCATGTGGTAGCGTTGGGCTTGTGCCGCCATGGCCGCCGAAGGCCTTCCGTGTGCTTTTTTCGCATTGGTGAAACAGAAAGGCAACCCCACGGTGCATGCTGGATGCACTCTGTAGGGTTGCCTTTGCCTGGAGTTGGCGCGGCTGCGCCACGCCTTCGGTCAGAACGTTACCGTGCGGCTGCCGTCTTCCTTCTCTTCAATCCTCACGCAGGTGGCGTCGCCCGGCAGCAGCTCCTCTATCAGCTCGGGCCACTCTATGAAGCACAGCGCCCCGCTGTAGAAATAGTCTTCGTAGCCCATGTCGTAAACCTCTTCAATCTTCTTTATCCGATAGAAGTCGAAATGGTATATTAGCTCGCCCGAAGGTTCGGCCCTGTATTCGTTTACTATGGCAAATGTGGGCGAGGTAATCACGTCGTCCACTCCCAGTTCCTCGCACACGGCCTTGATGAAAGTGGTCTTTCCCGCCCCCATCTTTCCGTAAAAGGCAAACACGTTGCCGTTGCCCATGTTGTCAACAAACTGCCTTGCGGCATTGCGTATGTCCTCAAGTCTGTCTATTCTTATTTCCATCTTATCTTTTTTTTCCATTCATTGTTATTATCGGTATGATCATCTCTTCCATCGAAATACCACCGTGCTGGAAGGTGTCTTTGTAGTAAGAGACGTAATAGTTGTAGTTGTTCGGGTATGCAAAAAAGGAGTTGCCGGTGGCAAAGACGTAGCTCGTGCTCAGGTTGGGCGCGGGCAGTTGCACCTTGGCGGGCTCCTTAATGGTGAACAGGTCTTTGTCGGAGTAGCCCAGGTTTTTGCCGAGCTTGTATCTCAGGTTGGTGTTGGTGTTGCGGTCGCCCACAATCTTGACCGGCTTGCTTACGCGTATCGAGCCGTGGTCGGTGGTGACCACGACCCGGCAATCGGTCTGTGCCAGTTGCTTGAACAGGTCGGATATGACCGAGTGGCGGAACCAGCTGAGCGTTATGCTGCGGTAGGCCGACTCGTTGCTGGCCAGTTCGCGCACCATCTTCGACTCGGTGCGGGCGTGGCTCAGCATGTCGATGAAGTTGAACACAACCACGTTCAGCGCGTTGTGCCCCAGCTGGTTGAACTTCTGCATAAACTTCTCGGCACCGGCCGAGTCGTTGATTTTCGTATACGAGAACGTGTGGTGGCGGCGGTACCGCTCCAGTTGCGTCTTTATGAGCGGGCCCTCGTTGAGGTTCTTGCCTTCCTCCTCGTCTTCGTCGACCCACAGTTCGGGAAACATTTTCGCAATCTTGTTGGGCATGAGTCCGCTGAAGATGGCGTTGCGGGCGTACTGCGTGGCCGTGGGCAGTATGCTGAAGTATAGGTCTTCGTCGATGTCGAAGAGGTCGCCCAGCTCCCTGGCTATGATGCGCCACTGGTCGTAGCGGAAGTTGTCGATGACCACCATGAACACCTTCTCGCCCTTGTCGAGCAGTGGGAACACCTTGCGCTTGAACACCTCGGGGCTCAGCGTGGGGCGCCCTTCGGCCGTGGCCCCGGGCGTGAGCGATGCTATCCATCCGGCATAGTTGCCCTTGATGAACTTGGCGAAGGCGTTGTTGGCCTCTTCTTTCTGCATCTGCAGCATCTCGGTCATGTTGCTGTCGGTGCCGCTAAGCTCCAGTTCCCACCTCACGAGCCGCTTGTACAGCTCCGTCCAGTCGGTGTGGCTCCGGCACATGCCAATCTGCATCGATATCTGGCTGAAGTCTTGCTGGTATCCGCTTTGCGTCACTTCGGCCACTATTTCCTTGCGGTGTATGTTCTTCTTCAGCGTCAGCAGAATCTGGTTGGGGTTGACCGGCTTTATCAGGTAGTCGGCTATCTTCGAGCCGATGGCCTGGTCCATGATGTTCTCCTCTTCGCTCTTGGTGACCATGACCACCGGCACGGCGGGCATGATTTCCTTGATTTTCTGCAGCGTTTCGAGCCCGCTGAGGCCGGGCATCATCTCGTCGAGCAGCACGAGGTCGAAGTTTTGCGTGCGGCATTGGTCGATGGCGTCGGTGCCGTTGGTCACCGTCACCACCTCGTATCCTTTCTTCTCGAGGAATAGGATGTGGGCCTTGAGCAGCTCTATCTCGTCGTCGGCCCAAAGTAACAGTCCGTTGCTCATTGGTAAAAGTCGTCTCCAAAGTCGAAGCCGCCGTCGTATTGCGGTTCGTTGTTGTTAATGATGTCTTCTTGTTGCTGCCCTTCGGCGCTGTCGCTTTCGGGCTCTTTCTCTTGCTCAACGCTCTCGGGCATGTTTAGAAGTTGCTCCTTGCTTATGCTGATGGGCGCGAGCGCGTCTTCAAAGAACTTCTCATACTCGTTGTAGCTGTACTTCGTGCCGAGCAGCTTGAGGTTTTCCTGGCTGATGATGATTCTCCTGCAGCCTTTCACCTTGGCGGCCATGGCCGGGTCGGCATACAGGTGGCGGGCATACTGCAGGGCCTCGTCGTAGCTCAGGAAACCGCTTATCATCAGCCTGCAGATGCCGTTGTCCTGGTCGACGGCAATGTCGAAGTTGCGCACGAGGAAGTTTGAGAAGTTGTATTTGGCCATGTCGTAGAGCAGCTGGTTGGCGTCGACAGAGTCGGGCTGGTATGCCAGCAGGAACACGAAGCCGGTGAATCGCTCCGTGCTTAGCGTGTCGTTGGCCGTCGAGTCGGTCTCTGCCAGGGTCACGCCTCGGCGCGACCATATATCGCCTATGTCAAACTTGCCGCCGTGGAGCGCCCTTCCGGCCTGAACGCCCTTTATTATCATGCCGGCCATCTCGGCCACTTCGCTCTTCGGGTATTCCTCCACCACCTTCTTCATGTTGGCCACGCACGCATCGGCATCGCCCTCGTTGAGCATGCCAAGGCCTTCTATGAATATGAACTTGGGTCGGTTGGCACCCAGGGGGAACCGCTCTGCCGAGATCTTCGCGTTGGCCTTGACCTCGCCGAAGCGGTCGGCCTTGAAGGCTTCATACGTGGCTGCGTATATAGAGTCTTCTATGTGTACGCCGAACTTGGCGTTTTCGGCAAAGTAGGGGTCGCTCAGCAGCGTTGTCCAATTGCTGTTCGGAAAGTCGGCCTTCAGCCTTGCAAGGCAGTTGTCGGCCATGGCCTTGTTGCCAAGGCGAGAGTAAAGCAGGAACAGGTGGTACCAAGCCTCGTCGTTTTTCTCGTAGTCTTGGTATTGCGAAGTGAGCCTGGTGAGCACTTTCTCGCTCAGCTTCAGGTTGTCGAGCTTGTCTTTGAAGATGACGCCCGAGTTGAAAAGGCCGTCCTTTATTATGTTGTCGCTCTCGGCTTTCTGCTCTTCTGTAAACGGTATTTGCGCCAGGTAGTATTCCCGTGTGTGCGGGTCGTTGGCGGCAGAGTCGGCCGGAGCGCCATCGGCGGCGGTGCTGTCGGTTGGTGCCCCGTCGGTGGCGGCCATTCCGCCTTCGGCGTTTGCCGCCAGCGAGTCGGCTGGTTGCTCGCCGGCCGCAAGGTTCACCACCGTCTGGTTTATACGTTGCCAGTTGTCGACATTCTCACGCTTGCCCCACTGTTTCTGGAATGCGGCCTTGCCTTGGTTGACGGTCATGGGGTTGTAGAAGTACCAGGTGCCTCCCTTCTGTTGCTGTGTCGACGTCAGCCTGTTGCCGGCCAGCTGGTTGCCCACGGCGCCCTGTTGTTGCAGTTGCTGCTCGGCGGCGGCCTCCTGTGCGGCCCGCTTCTCCTCCTCTTCCTTCTTCTTGAGCTCTTCTATCACCCTGTCTATGGCCTTGTTGCGCTCGGCCTCGGGCAGCTTTGCGAGCACTTGGAGCGAGTCTTGCAGGTAGACGGCGTCGGTGAACGGCACCAGTTCGTCGAGCACCTCCGACCGTTTAGACAGCAGCGCGTAGTCGGGCCTGTCCTTGTCGAGCAGCCCGATGGCCTCGCCGTAGCACCTCTGGGCGTCGTTGTACTTCTCCCTGGCCCAGTATAGGTCGCCGAGTTTCAGCAGCAGCACGCCCTTTTCGATGCCGCTGCGGGTCGATTCCTTGTTGCCTCGCTCATACGCCGAGATGGCGTTCAGCGTGTCTCGCCCGGCCAGGTAGATGTTGCCGATGGCGTAGTACACCTGGTCGAGGTAGTCTTTGTTCTTGTCCGACTTGGCCATTCGGCGCAGCCGCTTTATCATTTGCTTCGAACGGCCCCCTGCCATGACCTCGGTCTGGGCTATGCGGGCGTTGAACTCCACTTCGTAAGGCGGGTTCTGCCTCACCACCTTGCCGTAAGCCTTGTATGCCGCCTGCCTGTTGCCGAGCCGCGTCTGCAGCTGTCCCATCAGAAACCACTCGCGGGCTTTCTGCTTCTTGCGCCGTTCGTGCTTGATGACCTTGGCAAGGTATTTCACGGCCTCGTCGTATTGCTTGCTCCGTATGTAGTAGTCGGCATAGGTGTAGTCCCACTCTTTCACGGCCTTGTAGTGCATGGTGTCGCGCTTCATCTTCGTTATCACGTCTTCGGCGTCGTAAAGCCAGTCGAGCTCGGTGTAGCATTTGGCGAGCCACGCCCTTGCTATGCCGTTTATCTGCGGCTGTGTGGCGTACAGGCGCGACATGTATGAGAACGTGGCGGCGGCTTCGTCGAACTCTCCTTTCTGGAATTGCGACTTGCCCATTAGCAGCCATGCCTTCCACAGGAAGGGGTTGTATTCCTTTCGGTTGAGCCATTCTATGTCCTTGGCAGTCTTGCGCCGGCTTTTGTTCCATGTGGGCCTGCGCTTTATGCTGTGCTGTTTTATGGCTTTCTCCGACTTTTCTATGGCTCTGTCGAAGTTGCCTTTGCCCAGCTCTCGGCTGGCTTTGTTGCCCACGGTATATAGCGGAATGATTTCCGTGAAGTTGTCTTTGTTGCCGTTTTCTTTCTCTAGCGAGCCCTCGATATAGGCCTGGCTGCCGTTGTAGTAGGTGTTGTAGCGGGCGGTGAACGAGTGCCACCATCGCGTGTTGGCTGTGTTTTTCTTCGTGGAACACCCTGCCGCCATCATTATAGCGATGGCGGAAAGCACTATGGCGATATGTCGGTTGGCAGATGTTCTCACTATATTACATAAACTTTGCCGCTGCCGTTTTTATTGTCTTCAGGGCTGCATAAATGATGATTGACACGAATATTATTGATGCTCCCGACGGTACGTTGAGCCAATACGAGACGGCCAGGCCGCCAGCGCAGTATGCCATGCCGAACAGAATGCTCAGTGTGGCCATGCGCGGAAAGCTGTAGGTGAATATGCCGGCGGTGAGTTGGGGCATTGTCAGCAGGCTTATGGCGAGCACGATGCCCACAAGCCTGAGCGTGGCCACTATGGTCATGGCTGTCAGTGCCATCATGATGTACTCAATGGCCGGCACGGGCAGCCGCAGCGAACGGGCGAACACGGGGTCGAACGCGGTGCAGACAATGGTGCGCATGAGCAGGGCGAACGTGGCCACGACGGCCGCCGCGACAATGCCGAGCACCCAAAGGTCGCCCGGCCCGATGGCCAGTATGCTGCCGAAGAGGTAGGACGAGAGGTCGGCCACGAAGCCCGGAGTCATGAAACTGAATATTATGCCAAGGCTCATGCCGAACGTCCAGAACACGGCGATGGCCGAGTCTTCGCGTATCCGCCCCCGTGCAGACATCCATTGCACGCCGCACGCGCTCGCCACGGCAAAGGCCATGGCTGCCAGAATGGGGTTGACGCCGAAGTAAACGCCCAGCCCGATGCCGCCAAACGATGCATGTGTGATGCCGCCGCTTATGAGAACGAGCCTGCGGGCTACGATATAGGTGCCCACAAGGCCGCAGGCTATGCTGGCGAGCAGGCTGCCCAGCAGAGCGTTCTGTACAAACGAGTATTCCAGTATCATGCTTCCTGCCCGGCCTCCTCGACGGTATATCCGGCGCGGCGCAGGTCGTCCCAGAAGTGAGGGTACGACTTTGACACCACCTCGGGGTTGTTTATCCGAAGCCCCGGGTGGCGCATGGCCAGCGGCGCGAATGCCATTGCCATGCGGTGGTCGTCGTATGTGTCGATGGCGGGATGTGTTTGTGCCTCGCATCTCTCGCCCTTCCACGTCAGCTCGCGTCCTTCGACGTCGTGAAGCACGTAGCCCAGCTTGCGCATCTCGGTCTTCAGGGCCTCTATCCTGTCCGTTTCCTTAATCTTGAGCGTCTGTAGTCCGGTGAAGCGGAACTTGATGTCCATGGCCGCGCAGCACGCCACGAAGGTCTGGGCCATGTCGGGCGAGTTGACGAAGTCGTACTCCAGCCGTGGCAGCCTGTGCCTGGTGTGCCTCAGCCGGATGGTCGTTGGCAGTCCCTGCTCGGTGCAGTCGAACGTTGTCTTCACCCCCAGCAGGCTGAATATGTAGCGCGCCGACGAGTCGCCCTGCATGCTCCCGTCGGCCAGCCCGGCCAGTGCCAGCTCGTCGTCGCGGTTGTTGCTCAGCGCCATCATCTCATACCAGTATGAGGCGGCGCTCCAATCGTTCTCTATCAGCCACCTCCGCCCGGTGTAGGGCTTGGGCTTTACGGTTATCGTATCTATGTCGTTCCACTCGGCCTCTGCACCGTAGGCATTCATCAGCCACAGCGTCAGGTCGATGTACGGGCGTGATATTATCTCGCCGGTGAGCCTCAGCTCGAGCCCTCCGCGCAGCACGGGCCCGATCATGAGCAGCGCCGAGATGTATTGCGAGCTCACGTTGCCGGCTATTACCAGCGGGCCTCCGTCGAGCCGCTTGCCCGTTATTCGCAGCGGGGGGTAGCCTTCTTCGCCCGCATACTCTATTTCGGCGCCTATGTAGCGCAGTGCATCCACGAGCACCCCTATGGGCCTGTGGAGCATCCGCTCCGTTCCCGTTATGGTGTGTACGCCCGGTGTCACGGCAAGGAAGGCCGTCATGAACCTCATTGCCGTGCCTGCCGCCTTTATGTCAATCACTTCAGGCATGTCGTTCAGTGCCTTTACTATGACCTCGGTGTCGTCGCAGTCCGACAGGTTTTCGGGCATTGGCCCGCCTCCGGCCAGTGCGTGTATGATGAGTGCCCTGTTGCTGATGCTCTTCGATGCCGGCAGTGTTATCGTGGCGTTGAGCTTTTCCGGTGGATAAATGATGTATTGCATGGGCAAGTGTTTTTGTTTGTTCCTGATTGTACTTATTGATTGCAAAGTTAATCAATAAAATTTGCACACGCAAATCCGTCGTGCAAAACTTTGCAAACGCCCCTGTCGCGGTTTGCGCTGCTTGCGGTAGCGTGGCGGAAAGGTGCCGGGGCGCTCCAGGACGCAAAAAATGGCACCATGCTCCGCCCGCCGGCGGTGGTGCCATCTCCTCTTAAATGTACTCTATATGTTTTGTGTTGTTACCCTGGTACAATCGGATTACATACAATATATTAATGTGATTACGCGTTAGATTTCTTTGAGTGGTATGAAAAGTCATTATCATTTCCCTTGCCGGCCGGTGCATGTAGGTCTACGGCTCCGTTGGCTTTCTGTTATATGGTGAGCAATCCCGATGAGCGGGTGTAGCCCATCACCGTGTCGTTCACCTCTATCCTGAGGCTGTCGGAGGCGAGAAGCACTATTCGGGTGCGTGCCGGTTTTTCGGTGTAGTCGGTTCCGTCGGGCATGATGTAGGTAAGCACCAGCCTTCCGTTGGCTATCCGCCACGTCCTGAGAGTCAGCTTCCCGGTTCCCACCGAGCTTGCGGCGCCGTCGGGCGCCAGCCGTAGTCCGTTGCCGCTGCCGTCGTCGCAGAGCCACAGCCCGACGAGTTGCGACACGTTGACCCCTGCCACCATGCTCCGTCCGCCGTCGTCGAGCACCATGGCGAGCGTGTCGCCCCGTGTCAGTTCGCCGGCGATGGCCTTGTGCTCGGCGGCGTTGGCCACGCCAACCGTAATCAGGCTGCTGTCTGCCAGCAGGGCCACGCTTATGCTGTCGTTGCCGGTAGACTCAATCCTGGCGTATACCGTAGGGTCTTTTATGGTTGCGGCCTTCCTGCGGGCCGCGTCGTTGCTGCGCTTCTGTGAGCATCCGGCAAGCACCATGGCCGTCAAGGCCACGATCATGAATGCATTTCTCATAAGTCAAGAGTGTTATTTAAAAGAGAGGATGGGGCTTCGTCCGAGCAACCCATCCCCTCCTTTTGTGATGTCAGTGAGCCAAAGGCCGCATTGTTACATGTTGGCCTTGACAGTCACGGTGAATGTATATTCGGTCACGGCACCCCATACGTCGGTGACAGTGAGCTTGAAGTCGACATCCGTGTCCTTCACCATCGAAACCTTGTCGTCGGTCACCAGGGTGTAAGTACCGTCGCCATTGCTCCTTATTTCCTTGAACAACGCGTTGTTGCTGTCGTCAGCCTTGGCGAACTCGATGCTTGTGTTGGCGATGCGGGCGTCTCTGTTCTCGAAGAAGTTTACGCGCGTTGCCGTTGCCTCCTTCGGGTCGAGGGCGTCGAAGTAAGAGTTGTTTATCGTCACACTCTGGCGGTAGTCAACGCTGATTTCGTCGTTCTGCATTCCTTCGTAGGTCTTGCCGGGTATGTAGTCCTTCGTTCCGAGGATGGCATATCGTATCGGCGAGAGGAACTTAATCTGGAATTCGTCGGCGAATCCGCCTTCACCGTTGTAGCTGATGAGGTTTGGCAGTCCGTAGAACATTATTCCGCCTGTCATCGTGTAGGTGTGCTCCTCGTTAGCCTTTTGGTTGATGGCGGCGTTGGGCACATACATCACGTAGTTGGATGCAGCCGGCATCTGCGTTGGCAAGAACTTGTGGTTGGCCTCGCCCGGTGCATACGACTCGCTGTCGTTTAGCTTGAATGAGTACGGGTCGCCTGCAGTGGGGAATCCGTTGTCAATCTGGTAGAACGAGCCGCTGAGGTCGTACCATCCCGTTGTGTTGGTTGCGTCGTTCTTGTCGGGTGTGGCCCATGCGATGGTGAGCTTGTCCTCGGTGTCGAATGCAGCCTCGATGTGCCATGGGCTTGGCTTACCTGTCGGTACGGTCATGGTGAAGCTGATGTTCACAATGTTCACCTTGAAGCCGTTGCGGTCGAAGAACGTCAGTGTGATGTTGTACTCATGGTCGAGCTCGAGCGTGCTCGGGTCGTACGACAGTTGCAGCTGCTTGATCTTGTCGAGTGTCGAAGTGTTGAGCGCTCTCCTTGCGGCCCCTACCGTGACAGCCTCGTAATTGGTGCCCTTGTCGGCGCTGTTGAGGTTGATTACGGCACCTTTTATGTCGGCGTCGTCGTTGCCCACGGTAGCCTCCACATAGTAAGCCTCCTGGCTCCAGGTTGTTCCGTTGGAGCTCTTCTCGCCGTTGACGAATGCGAACTTGCCGAAGTCGTCAGAGTATACGGCCTGTGTTGTCGAGCCCGTCGGGGCCATTGTCAGCGAGGTGTTGTCCTGTCCCCACAGCGTCTGGTTGAATACCAGCTTCTTGTCGATGGCGCTCACCGATCCGTTGTAGTTCCAGATGTAGTAGCGCAGCGTCACGGTGTAGTTCTTGTAGCTCTCCGGGCAGGTCACGTTTATGGTGTCTTCCTTGCCATAGTCGTTGGCGGCGAGTATGGTGTACAGCTGACTGTTGGCTTCGTTGAACGTCTTCACGCCGTCGGCCAGGGGCTTGCCCTCGCTGTTGACCACGCTTACGCACTCTACGAACTTCTTGTAAACGCGCTTCCCGTTGGTGCTCAGCCTCAGCTCGCCGTTAAGTGCCGAGAACTGGATGTCGATGCCGTGGGCCGGGTTGTTGTCAAGGTTGTCTCCATGGCCAATCACGTCCATGTCGATGCTTGAGGCTGCCGTGGCGGCCTGCGGCACCTTGTTGATGGCATAGTGAGAGTATATCTTCTTCTGTATCTTCACAATATTGCCCTCTGCGTCGAGCGTGTCCTGCTCATAATTGGTGGTCAGTGCATAGAGGGCCTTGGCTTCCACGCGCTTCGTCGGGTCGTCGGTAGACGACGTGATACTGTTCACGGGCAGTTTCCACAGTCCGTTCTTCGACGTCGTGGCGCGCGTTTCGATGAGGTGTCCCTCTGCCGGCTTGGCCACGCCGAGGCTGTATATGGTGTTGCGGTCGCCCAGGCTGTTCTCAAGGTTGATTACGGCTGTCGACGCATCGATGTCGGTCGGGTTTACCGTGGCGTATATCTCGCCGGCATATTCCTGTATGTTGTAGTGGCCCACCGTCAGCTTTGCATATCCGCTATAGCCTTCGTAGGGGAATATGGCCGTCTTCTTCTCGGCGTCGTCCTTGGCGAACACTGCCCCGGCCGTGCCCACCTTTGCAAACACGTTGTATTCGGTGGCATCCTGATAGATTATTCCCGTGATGAGATTGTTGACGTTGAAGTTGAGCAGGCTGTTGATGTTGGCCAGCTTGACGTTGACCACCTTGAGGTCATCCTCGATGCCTTCGACCGTTGTCTTAAGGCTGCTTACATCATCCTTTATCAGTTCGTCGGCTGCAGCATACTCCTTCTTCAGATCCTCTATGGCCGTGTCTACAGAGCTTATGCCGCCAAGTGCCTCTTCCACCTTCTTGTCTGTGTATTCCTTGGCGCTTGCCAGGGCTTCGTCGGCAGCGGTCTTCAGCGGTTCGAGCTCTTTCCTCAGGTCGTCTATCTCCTTCTGGTTGGCTTCGATAAGCTGCCTGAGCGCGTCGTCTTCGGCGCCGAGTGCCTCGAGCGCTTCGCTGTTGCTCTTTTCAAGGGCATCCAATGCATTCTCCTGGGCCGTTATCCTCGACGCAGCGTCTTCGGCCGTCTCTTTCACCTCTTTGAGCGAGCCTTCGATGACGTTGAGCTGACTGCTCAGCGTCTCGTTGATGGTCTGCAGGTCGTCGGCCACCTCTGCAGCCTTGTCGGCAGCGTCTTTTGCGGCTTGCGAAGCCTCGGCGGCGCTCTTGCTTGCCTGCTCAGCCAGCGTGTAAGCGTCGTTCGCGCGCGATGTCGCAGCGTCTATTCCGTTCTGCAGTTCCTCGTCGGCCTTGAGCAGAGCCTCCACAGTCTTGCCCTGCTCGTCGATGATGCTGTTGGCCTTGTCCAAGGCCTCCTGCAGTTTGGCCGATGCCTCTTCCACGAGCTGGCGGGCAGCATCGATGGCAGCGGTCTGTGCTTGCTGTGCCTGAATCTCGGCGTAGCCCTGTGCGTCGTTGGTCGCGTTCATGATGGCGTCGTTCAGAGCCTGGTCGGCCTTCTTGTAGGCCTCGTCAAGGCTTGACGCCTGTTCTTTCAATGCGGCAATCTCATTTTCGGCATTGCCGAGCTTCTCGTCGACCAGCGAAGACAGGTCTGTTGCGTTTGTTGTAATCTGACCACGGAGCTCGGTGATGTCGTCATCGTAGTCTTTACAAGAAACGAACGTACTTGTCGAGGCCGTGACGAGGGCTCCGAAAAGCAGTGCACTAATAAACTTTCTTTTCATACGATTAATTATTAAATAAGAAACTATATTTATTCTCGCTGTTCCATGTGCTTGAAAAATGTCCGTCTCTTATGGAGAGATTGTCGCTGTTTTGGTCCCGGGTTGAGTGTTAGGCCGTGGCAGAGTTGCGCTATGGTTTGCCGTTGGGCTGCTTCAGTCTGTTTGCTGAGGCTTTTGTGTGTTGTCTGAAAGGGTATTAGGGCTGTGTGGCCGGTGGCTTTCATCCATGTGGCGTCCATCATCCGGTTGTGTTTTCATGCCCGGGCGGTTGACTTGTATAGTACTAATGTTTGGCTTCGTTTTGCTCAACTACTGTTTAGTAAAATAGTCTTTAAGCGAAAAAAAGACGTCGAAATATTTGTGAGTTTATTGGATTAATTGTATCTTTGCAGCGAAAATACCATCTCTCCATAAGAGAAACTTACATTCCCACCGCTCTTGTTCGCCATCACCAATATGCCTCCGGGCTATAGCCATGGGCAGGCTTTTGCGGCCGTCGAGCCCCGAGCCCGCCGCAATGCCGGCGGTATCTTTTGTTTACACTGGCAGGGCGGCCCCGCCGTCGAGCCTGTTTGGCCCTGCCGTACGGCCCGTCTTGCATTGCCGTACGGCCCGTTTTGCACGGTCATGGCGGCCGTTTTGCAAAGCCATGTCGGCACAGGGCGCAAGTGGCTGTGACTCAGTGGCTTTGGCCAATGATCCCCACCGGTCGGCCGTCGTAGGCATTTTCTTACATTTTCTTGTCATTGCAATTTGCCGAAACCACGTCCATAGGCGGCATCAGGCGCCGCGGACGTGGGCGGGCTGAGGCTTTTTGAAACAAAAAAACGGGCTGGGCGATACATCGTATCCTAATATTCTGTATCTTTGTCAGTGGGCCGGTGAAGCCGGCCTGAGCCCCGCCTGCGCCCCCGCCGTGCCGCGCCCCATCGGCCGCCACGGCCGTCGGCCCCCTTGGCAGTGGCAGTGCAGGCGGGCCCGGGCGTGGCCGAGGGGCGCCCGGCAAACACTTGTTGTCATGCAAAAAATAGTGAAACTGTTAATACTGTTGTTCATCATGGCTGTAAACATTGGTTGCACCGAGCCTCAAGGCGAGGCAAGGTGCAGGCCCGCAGCCGTGGCCGGGCAGTTTTATCCTGCCGCGGCCGATACGTTGCGGGCCGAGGTTGAAGGGTTCATCGGCATGGCGGGCTGCAGCGCCCGCGGCGATGTGCAGGCCGTCATAGCGCCCCATGCCGGTTACGTATTTTCCGGCCGGACGGCCGGTCTGGCCTTTGCGCGCATATCGCCCGCCACGCGCTACGAGCGCATCTTCCTGCTCGGGCCGAGCCACCGGGCCGCTTTCGACGGCGTTTCGGTTGAGCTCGGCTATGGCGCCTATGCCACGCCGCTGGGCCGGGTGGCTGTCGACACGGCCGTCTGCCGCAGCCTGGCCGGGGCCGACAGTCTGTTTGACTTCCTGCCCGAAGCCCACCAGGGCGAACACTGCCTCGAGGTCGAACTGCCGTTCCTGCAGGTAAGGCTCGACAGCATGCCGCCGGTGGTGCCGCTCATCGTGGGCACGGCCGACATGGGCAGGCTGCGCCGTGTGGCCGATGCGTTGCGCCCGTATTTCACGGCTGCCAACCTGTTTGTCGTGAGCAGCGACTTCTCTCACTATCCGGCTTATGCCGACGCCGTTGAGGCCGACAGGCAGACGGCCGACGCGGTGCTCACGGCATCGGCAGGCGCCTTTGTCGAGGCCTTGGCCGGCAATGCGCGCCGCGGCGTGCGCAACCTTTACACCAGCGCCTGCGGCCAGTCGCCCATAGCGGTGCTGCTCATGCTCATGGAGGGCAGGCCCGACCTGTGCATCGAGCACCTGGGTTACAGCAACTCGGGCGACTCGCCTTACGGCGACACCGCCCGCGTGGTGGGCTACCACGCCTTTGCCGCCGTCGGCCGCGGGGCCGTCGGCCGCGGGGCCTCGGCCGGCGGGCCGTCGGCCCACGGCCGCTTTGCGCTCACCCGGGCCGAGAAGTCTGCTTTGCTTGCCATTGCGAGGCAGAGCATAGCCGACAGCCTGGCCGGACGGCGCATCCGGCCCGTCGACGAGGCCCTGCTGACGCCAGCGCTCAAGGCCCGTTGCGGTGCCTTTGTGACGCTTAGCGCCGGCGGCAGGCTGCGTGGCTGCATAGGAAACCTGGTGGGGCGCAGGCCGTTGTGGCAGACGGTGGGCGAAATGGCGCGCGCCGCGGCCTTCGACGACCCGCGCTTCAGTCCTGTCGGCGCCGCCGAGCTGCCGGGCATAAGCATCGAGGTGTCGGTGCTGTCGCCCCTGCGCCGCGTGGCCTCCGAGGCCGAGGTGGAGCTCGGCAGGCATGGCATACTCATAGTGAAGGGCGGCCGCTCGGGCACGTTCCTGCCACAGGTGGCCACCGACACGGGCTGGACGCGCGAGGAGTTTCTGGGCCACTGCTCGCGCGACAAGGCCGGACTGGGCTGGGACGGCTGGCGCGACGCCGAGCTGTATGTGTATGAGGCCGACGTGTTTGGCGAAGACTGACAGCGGGGGGAGCGCGCCATGACAAGGCTGGATGATGGCTTCCCGATGCGCGAGGCCGAATATTGGGAGTGTTGCGGGGGCGGGGCGGTGAGATGCCTGCTGTGCCCCAACCGGTGCACCCTGGGCGAGGGGCAGCGCGGACTGTGCCGCAACAGGGTGAACCGCGGCGGCCGCCTGCTGGCCGAGGCCTACGGCAGGGTGTGCGCCTTGGGCGCCGACCCGGTGGAGAAGAAGCCGCTGCTGCATTTCATGCCGGGCTCTGAATGCTTCTCTATCGCTGCGGCCGGCTGCAACCTGGCGTGCCTCAACTGCCAGAACCACGCCATATCGCAGGCTGCACCGGCCGACGTGCCGTCGCGGCGACTGCTGCCCGCCGACGTGGCGGCCATGGCCGTGGCCTGCGGGTGCGGCATTGTTGCCTACACTTACACCGAGCCGCTCACCTACATTGAGTACACCCGCGATTGCGCCGAGCAGTGCCGCCAGCGCGGCCTGCGCAATGTGCTGGTCACGGCAGGCTACGTATGCAGTGAGCCGCTGGCCGGGCTGCTGCCGCTGATCGATGCGGCCAACGTCGACCTGAAGTCGTTTTCCGATGCGGTCTACCGCCGGGTGAGCCGCGCCGCGCTCGCCCCCGTGCTCCGCACGCTCTGCATGATGCGCGACGCGGGCGTTTGGCTCGAGGTGACCAACCTTGTGATACCGGGTGTAAACGACGACATGATGCTCGTGGCCAGCATGTGCCGGTGGCTCGCGGCCAACTCACTCGGCAGTGCCCCGCTGCACTTCAGCCGTTTCTTTCCGTGCCACCGCATGTCCGGGGTGCCGCCCACGCCGGTGGCAACGCTGGTCGAGGCGCGGCGCGTGGCGCTCGATTGCGGAATCAGGCATGTGTATATAGGCAATGTCGACATGCCCGGCGCGGCCGATACCGTTTGCCCCCGGTGTGGCGCGACGCTCATCAGGCGCTGCGGCTATGCCGTAGACACGGCGGGGTTCGACGGCCTCTGCCCCCGGTGCGGCCAGCCTGTGGCCGGCGTGTGGCATTGACCACCGGGCGTTGAAGGGTGGGGGATGTGGCCAAACAGGCCGTCCGGCATTGCCGGACGGCCTGTTTGGCCTTGTGATATGTGCCGTTTGGGAATGTCAAACGGCCCGTTTTGCAATTCGTTGTGGCCCAGAGTGTTGCGCGGGGCGGTTGCCGCCGTGGGCCGCTTCAGTCGCCGGCTTTCATCGCGGCGAACGGCACGGCAGGCAGCCCGGCCGAGTTTTCGAGGTTGGGCTGTGCCGTCTCCTGCCATCCGAAGCGCACGTAGCGTGGGCTGGCCACGTCGACGCTGTATGCCACCACGGTGCTGTCGCTCTGTATGTCGGCCACGGCGGGGTGGAAAATGCCGTCGTCGCCCGCCACCTCAAACCATCCGATGCGCTTCCCGTCGGCAGCCCTCAGGCTGTCGGCGCAGTGGCTGAAGGTCACGGTGAGCTTTCCGCCGGCGGCGCGGGCGGCCTTGAAGCGCGGCCCCGACCACTCAGTGCCACCGTGGCCGTAGGTCTTGGCCAGGGCCACGCGGGCCAGGCGTGCGCCCACAGTCCATTTGTACGACGGGTGAATGTCGTGGATGTCGTCCACAAGGTCGGTTATGCAGACATACTCGCAGTTGCCGGCCAGCTTGCCGGCGCGCTTCTGCTGTTCGCGAAACAGCGGCAGCGTCTCTGCCGTCTGGGGCCCGTGGTTGTGGCGGTGCATCCTGTCGGAGTAGACATGGGGCGCCAGCAGCACATAGTAGAAGGGCGCGTCGGGGGCGTCGAAGGCCTTGCGCCACCAGTCGGCCATCACTTTGAACTTGTCGGCGTAGCGCCTGTCGCCCGAGCCGCAGTTGTTTTCGCCCTGGTACCAGGCAAAGCCTCGCACGGCAAACGGCAAGAGCGGTTCGACGAACGTTGCGTACCACTGCCCCGGGCCTATGCCGTCGATGCGCCCCCGCTGCCCCATCTCGGCGGCAAACAGCGGCGACGCCTCGTAGGCGGCGCGCGGCGTCCATGTCTCTATGTGCGTTCCGCCGAGCGCGGCGGTGATGATGCCCACCGGGACGTTGAGGCTCCGCTGCAGCGAACGGGCGAAGTAATAGCCCACGGTCGACACGTCGGGCAGGCTCTCGCCGCTGGCCGGTGCCCAGGGCCGCTGGCCTTTGCGCGCCGAGACGTAGACGCGCAGCATGGCGTTGGCCGGTTTCTGCATCTCGACGATGGCCGAGTCGACACCGTGGGCCGGTGGCACGAAGGCCTTGTGGCGGCGCATGGAGTACTGCATGTTAGACTGTCCGGCGGCTATCCACACCTCGCCCACCACCACGTTGGTGTATTCAATGGTCTCGCGGCGGCCTTTTATGGTAAGCGTGCGCGGCGTGGCCGACGCCGCCATGGGCTTCAGCGTGACGCGCCACGAGCTGTCGGCCGCGGCGCGGGTGCTCGTTTTCTGCTTCCCGAAGGTCACTGTTATGCGCTCGCCCGGGGCAGCCTTGCCCCACACGGGCACCGGGCGCCCCTGCTGGAGCACCATGTCTGACGACAGTATGGGCGGAGTGCTTATCCGGGCATGTGCCGCCGCGGCCGCAACAATGGCGGCCATGATTGCCAATAATGTTCTTTTCATAGTTTGTGTAGTATGGTTGGTCGTGGTGCCGGGCCCGCCTCACGCCGTCGTGCGGCAGGCCCGGCGGGCTGCCGGCGCCCACAGGCAGGGGCGCCGGCTTGCGTTTTTCACTTGTCTTCCTTGCCTGCAAAGGCCTTCCACTTTATGTTCTTTGTGTTCAGGCCCTCCACGTTGGCAGCCCGTGTGGTGTATTTGCGCACGGTGTCCACCTCAAGGTTCTCTATGTTTACGTTCTTTACGGGCAGCCGTTTGTCGCCGTTTATCTCGTAAATGCCGTCGGCCTCATGGCATCTGACGTCGCGCATGAAGATGTTCCGTATGGCGGTGATGGAGTCTTTGTACGTTGGCACGAGGTCTTTCCATTGGTACAGCACGTCGGTGTCGACGGCAAAGGCCCGCTGCATGCGGTTTGCGCTGACGCGCTCCATGTAGATGTTCTCGATGAATGCGCCGCGGCGGTGGTTGGTCTTCAGGTAGAACAGCGTGATGACCTTGTCGTCCATCGAGCAGTCGTGCATGTAGACGTTGCGTATTCCGCCCGAAATCTCGCTGCCCACCACGAGCAGTCCGTGGGCGTTGCGCACGCGGCAGTTGCGCACCACAATGTTTTCTGTGGGGCGCCCTATGCGCCATGCGTCGTGGTTGCGGCCCGACTTGATGACCACCCCGTCGTCTCCCTGGTCGAAGAGGCAGTCTTCTATCAGGAAGTTGCGGGTCATCTCGATGTCTATTCCGTCGTTGTTGTGGCCGTGGGCATACACATCGAGGTTGCGCACCACGCCCCCCTCACAGCGGTACATGTGTATTGTCCAGAACGGGGAGTTGCGTATCTTGAACCCGTCGAGCAGCACGTTGCGGCACTGGTTGAAGTGAATCATGTGCGGGCGCAGGTGGTTTTGGCCCACGGCAGCCTGCCGCTGGGCCACGGGCGTGCCCCGGTAGCCCCAGTCGTAGAGCTGCTTGAGGGCCTCGAGGTGAGGCTTCGGGCGGCTGAACCACGTTTTCCAGGTGGTCATGTCGGGCGTGAGCTTGCCTCCTCCGGTGATGGCGATGTTCTCGCATTGGTAGGCATACACCATGGGCGAGTAGTTCATACACTCCAGCCCTTCCCAGCTCACCTCGACGGCGGGCAGAAACCGCTCCGGGTCTGACGAGAAGAGCACCGTGGCACCGTCGCTCAGGTGCAGCTCGCAGTTGCTCTTGAAGTGGATGGGGCCGCAGGGCCATACCCCGTCGGGCACCACCACGCGGCCTCCTCCGGCCTCGTTGCAGGCCTGCATTGCCCGCTTGAACGCCTCGGTGTTGGCCGTGGTGCAGTTTTCGTCGGTGTCGGTACCCTGCTTCTTTGCGCCGTAGTCGGCAATCGAGAAGTCGTTGTGCGGGAAGTTGTAGATGGCTATCGCCGGCATGGGGAACGGCGCCGCCACCTTGATTGAGTCGTACTCGGCAACGGTGAAGCTGCTGAGCGTCATGACGGATGCTACGCCTAGCAGCAGGCTCATGAGTGTCTTGGGTCTTTTCATTGTCGTTATTTTAGTTTCGTTTGCGTTTAGTAGCTTCGTCTTTGCCTGCAAAAATAGCATTATTTTGGCAGAAACGCCTCTTTTTCATTAATTTTAATGCACTGCGCCCTTTGGCCCGCCATGTTGCAGTGCCGACGTTGCCATGGGTTGGGCGGGGCTGGCCAGATAGCGTCAAACGTCGTCAGGATGGGGCGAAATGGCGGCGATGTGGCGACCAACGACGCGTGTTTGGCTGCCGAAATCTCGCTTTTAGAGAGAAATATTTGCGAAATAGAAAAATTTTTAGGCAAAAACGTGTTGATTTGAAATATTTTTTCGTATCTTTGCGACGTGCCATTGAGAAATAGATGAGCACCTTGTGATATTTTAATTCTATATTTCGGGCCAGCCGAGGCCCGGCTTTTTGGGAGAGCATGGGATATGTTCGACGAAGAGGCGTATTATATTTACTCTTTTCTTTATAATCTGAATTTAAGCCCGGAAGTCCGTGCGTTTGTGGCGGGGAGGAGACTCCGCAGAAGCAAATGCACGGGCTTTTCTTTGTGTGTTGGCCGTGATTGTCCGGCCGGTCGGGATGTAGTGCCAATGCGCTGATATGCAGGCAGTTGGCAATACGTGCCGTTTTGCGTTGCGAAACGTGCCGTTTTGGGGTGCCGTATGTGCCGTTTTAGGTTGCCGAACGTGCCGTTTGGCCGTGCGGTGCCGTCGGGGCGAGCTTGGGCGGGGCGTTC
Organism: Marseilla massiliensis; assembly: GCF_023336985.1. NCBI lineage: Bacteria > Pseudomonadati > Bacteroidota > Bacteroidia > Bacteroidales > Prevotellaceae > Marseilla > Marseilla massiliensis. The sequence continues at coordinate 22,377 of NZ_JAMBLP010000032.1, forward strand.
CGTTGCCATTCGGCGGGCTGTGTCTTGGGTTGATGCTTGCCGGCAACGGCCGTCGGCGGGCGCTGCTCCGCCCCTGCAATAATGCAAATGCGGGGCTGCTTCGGTGGCAGTCCCGCATTTTCGGTTGTGGCCGGCGGTCACTTGTTTTTGGTCACGGTGTGTATTGCCTTGCCCGTCTTGTCGAGCATGTACATGTTGAGTTGCTTTTTCGTGGCGGATATCACAGAGAATCCTTCGACCCCCGCGCAGAACACGGTTCCCGTGGTTGGCTCGACCTTGCGGGCCAGAGAGCCCGACGTGTTGACCACGTAGTCGATGTCGTCGCCCGCCATCTTGATGTGCTGGTAGTTGTGTATGTGGCCGCAGGCGTATATTGCCACGTTGCCATACTTGTGGAGTATGGGCAGAAGCTGGCGCTGCATGTCTTGCCGTTCCACGTCGTCCTTGCTTGTCTGGGCGTATATCGGGTGGTGGCCAACCACTATCACCCAGTCTTCTTTGGCGTTTTTGAGCGTGTTGTCAAGCCACTTCAGCTGTGCGGCGTTGTCTTGCCTGGCGGCGTCGGGGTACTTGTCGGTTTCCTCGCGGTACTTTGATATGAGCGGCGTTGTGTCGATGAAGACAATGCGCACGGTTGTTCCGTCCTCGTCGACCACCTTGGTGTAGTAGCGGGCAGGCATGTCCCAGCGCCTGCTCACCTTCGAATAGTCTATCACTGCCTGCGTGTTGCCACGGTACTCGTGGTTGCCCATTATCGGGTTCCAGTCGAGCATGAGTTCCGGGTGCGAGTATATGAGCTCGTAGTTTGTCATCCACAGCGGGTCGTTTACTGAGGCCACGCCCTCGAAATGGTGCACGTCGCCGGCCGCGATGATCAGTTCCGGCCCTGTGGTCTCGGCCACGCGCCCCATGAGCTCGGCCACTGGCTTCTGCTCATAGTATCCGTTGCGGCCCAGGTCGTTGGCCATGTAAAGAACCACGTCGCCGTCCATCTTCTCCCAGTCGGCCGGTGTCTGGGCCACGGCGGCGGTGCCCGTGGCCAGTGTCAGTGCCATTGCGGCCATGCAGGTCATCATCTGCCGGCCAAGCGTCTTGATTGTTTTCATAATCGATGGTGTTGTTTTTGTTTTGTTGTATAATGTTGCTTGTTCGCTGTTTCGTGGCGCAAAGGTGGCGTAAGTTTCTGAAAACAACCTGAAATGCGGCCCCGGTAACAGTATTTTAATATGTGTTTCGCCCTGCCCTTACAGCCGCGGCTTGCCGCCGCCGGTGGCACGCCCCAACGCAAAGGCGGGCCGCTTGGTGTTCAAGCGGTCCGCCCGTGAGGTGTTGTTGGTTACAGGTTGATTTTGAAACCGGCGTTTACCTTCACGCCGTAGTATTCCACCTGCATCGTCCTGTCCTTCTCGCCCTGGTAGTAGCGCAGCGGTTGGTTGAGCAGGTTGTGGGCTTCTGCGAACACAGTGAACTTGGTGTCGCGCCCCCATGTGTAGCTTGCGTTGAGGTCAAGGTAGTTCACCTTGTCGTAGTAGCGGTCGAGTGCGCGTGCGCCGGTGTTCATCTGGTCGATGAACTCAGACGCGAAGTTGTACGACAGGCGCACGTTCACGCCGGCTTTCTCAAAGTACAGCGATGCGTTGGCGGTGTGTTCGGGCGACCCGGCCATCTTTACGTCGTCGCCGTCGGTTATGCCCAGGCGCTCGTTATAGTTGCGGGTGGTGCTGTGGGTGTACGTGTAGTTGCCGTAGAACCCGAGGCACTTCAGTGCGGGCGAGATGAAACCGAAGTCGCGCTGGTAGCCCACCTCGACGCCGAAGATGCGCGCGTCGTATGCATTCATGTTCTGCTCAACTTCAAACTCGTTGGTGTTGCCCCTCAGTCCGAGCTCCTCGCCGGTGTAGTAGCCGATGGTTTCAACGTTGACGTTCTTGATGTCTTTGTAGAAAAGGCCCAGGCTGACCAGGCCGATGCTCTTGAAGTAGTATTCGGCCGAGAGGTCGTAGTTGAACGAAGTGGTTGGCTCCGTGTTCGGGTCGCCTATTGTTGCCTCCTCGTCGGCCAGGTTAAACGTCTTGTTGGCTATCAGGGCAGAGTATTTCGGGCGCGAGAGTGTCTCGGTGAACGATGCGCGTATGTTGAAGTCGTCGTTCACCCTGTATTTCAGCAGCACGCTCGGCAGCACGTTGGTGTAGTCGTGCTTGTACTCGCCGGTGGGCGTAAGGCTCTCCCGGTCTTGCATCTGCGGCTCGCCGTCTTCGTCGAGCACGGGCTGGCCGGCGTCGTCCAGCTCGGCCTCTTCCCACGCCTGGTAGTTGAATCCGTTGGTCTTCAGCGAGGTGTGCTCCACGCGCAGTCCGATGGTGGCGTCGAGTTTGCTGCCCAGCTTCTGGTCGAAGCGTATGTAGCCTGCCGTGATCTGCTCTTTCACGTCGTAGTTGCCGGCCTCCTCTTCATACACCTCGTCGCCGTACTGGGGGTAAAGTTGCAGCCCGCCGAGGAACTCTTTGCTTATGAAAGGCGAGTTGATGGGGTAGAAGTTGCCCGGCATGAACCCGTCGCGAATCTTGTATGACACCTGCTTGCGCCAGTCGCCGAGCATCTCTTCGCCGTCGAACTCATAGAAACTGACGTCCTTGCTCTTGTCCTTGTAGGTGTACTTGCCGCCGAACTTGAGCTTGTTGCCGAAGCGGCCCTTGGCGAGCGGCAGTTCAAAGTTGAGGCGGGCTTTGTACTCATTCTCCTCTATGTCCTCGTCTTGGTTGGTCAGTTCGTCGAACTCCCAGCCCTCGTCGCTTATCGACGGTATGGCCACGGTGGTGTAAGGCTGCCTTCCGCCCACGTCCTGCAGGCCGCTGGCAACGTCGATGTCTTTGTATTTTATCGAGGCGTAGCGTTCGTTCGGGCGTTCCTCGGTGGCTCTCGAGTAGCTTGCAGCCCAGTCTATCTTGAGGTTGCCGATGTAGTGTTGTCCGTCGAGAGTGAAGTCCATGGTCTGCTGCCGCTCCAGTCTTGCGTCCTTGGTGTTGTCGGCTCCGGCCTTGGTTTCCATCGTTATCTCCTGCACATCCTCGTCGAGGTCCTTGTACTGCACGCGGAACCGGTTCTCCCAGTCGTTGCGGCGGTTGTATATTCCCTTGAACGATATCTTGTTGAGCGGGTTGAACTGATAGTCGAGGGCCAGCGAATAGCTCTGCCGTTCGCGCGTCACGTAGTATTGGCGCGCCTGGATTTCTTTCAGTACCACGCCGTCGTCGTCGGTGTCATACTCAAATTCGGTGTTGTCGGAGCCTCCCGGTGCGTATTGGTATGAGGCCGACGCCATGACGCCGAGCTTGTTGTCGAAGAAGCGCTGGCCCCATGTGGCCCCGAGGTTCCACTGCGGCTTTCCGCTAATCCAGCTGTAGCCGGTGCCCACCATGAAGTTGAGCACTCGGTGGAACGGCGTGTTCTTTGTCACGAGGTTTATCTCTCCGCCTATCGCGTCGCCGTCCATGTCGGAGGTGACGACCTTGTTTACCTCTATGGTCTGAATCATGTCGGATGGTATGAGGTCGAGTTGCACGTTGCGTGTGTCGCCTTCTGCCGACGGAATCCTGTTGCCGTTGATGGTCACCGAGGTCAGGTCGGCGCTCGTGCCGCGCACCTGTCCGAAGCGCGCTTCGCCCTGGTCGTATTGCACATTGATGCCGCTTATGCGCTTGAGGGCGTCACCTATGTTTGAGTCGGGGAACTTCCCGGCCTGGTCGGCCGACACAACGTTGGTCAATCCCATGCCGCTCTTCTGCATCTGGAGGGCCCGGCGCTGCTCGCTGAGCGCCCCCTGCACCTCTATCTCCTTCAGTTCGTGGCCCTCGCTCATCACGAAATTGTTCACCTGCGACTTCTTGTCGGTGACCGTTATCTTGCGGGTTATGGGGGCATAGCCCACGTATGAAATCTTTAGCGTGTAGGTTCCCGGCTTCAGCACGGGCAGCTTGTAGTAGCCGTTGATGTCGGTTGTTACGCCCGTGTGCAGGTCTTCCACAATGACGGATGCCCCCGGCAGCACACGTTTCTCGCTGTCGGTGATGCGTCCTGTAACGGAACCAAGGTCGGCTTCGGCCTCCTGAACGGCCCATGCGCCCGTGGTCATGCTTGCGGCGATGGCCGCTGTCATTACAAATCTACTTACCGTTTTCTTCATATTCACAGTTTATGTCTTTTCTGGTTGCAAAATTACTTAAGGTATGTAAACAAAGCGTAACACGGCAGTTAAGGAATTGAGACGATAGTGTTGCATCGATGTTACGCCACAGGGTTGCCGCGGCGATGGCCCTTATATAATATAAATATGTGTAATGGCGGTGACGGGCGTGGCTCACGGGCCGCATGGCTTCGGTGTCTCGTGGTGTCGCCGCCCCGCCGGTGCCACTTGCACGGCACGGCGATACAGCCCCGGCATGAGGTTTTGGGCGTGGCAGGTAGTGGGCGTTTGCCCTTTTTTCATTAACTTTGCAGCATATAAAGCCACGCAATGGCAAAACCACGGCCCCCTCCGGGCGCATGCCGCATGGCAGCAGGGCGCCGCCGGTGGCCAGGTCGCGTGATGCCAACCAATCATTACAGTCTATGGACAACCTTCTGACAGTGATAATACCAGTCTACAAGACCTTTTCAACCATCGACCGGTGCCTCGGGAGCGTGGTCGGACAGGAATACAGGCATTTGGAAATAATACTCGTCGACGACGGGTCGCCCGACGGCTGCCCTGCGAAATGCGACGAGTGGGCGGCGCGCGACAGCCGTATCAGGGTGATACACAAGCCCAACGGCGGGCTCGGCGATGCGCGCAACAGCGGGCTCGACGCCATGAACGGGAGTTACGTGACGTTTGTTGACTCCGACGATTTCATGGCTGCCGGAACGCTCCGGGCGCTTATGGACACGCTGTCGGCACACCCCGAGTACGACATTCTGGAGTATGGCGTATGCCGGTTTTACGGTTCACCGAAGCAGGAAATGCTGGCCTTTGCCGACGGAGAGTACCGCAACATTGACGACTACTGGCTCGAAGCCCGTGCATACGCCCATGCATACATGTGGAACAAGGTGTTCAGGCGCGCCTTGTTTGATTCTGTTCGGTTTCCGCCGCGCCGGGCCTTTGAAGACATCTTCACGCTGCCGCAGTTGCTCGGCCGCGCTTCTTGCGTGGCCACAACGCACAGCGGGCTGTACTATTACTGCATGAACGGAGGCGGGATAACGGCCACGGCAGGCGGCAACGAGCTCAGGGCGCTGCTCGATTCGCACATGCGCGTCATCGGCGCCTACCGCGGCAAGCCAGGCTTTGGCCCTTATTACATGCACGTGCTCAACATTCAGCTCTCCGTTAGCGCGCTCACGGGCGACGCCCCGAGGCTCACGGATGCCCCGGCCGGGCCGTTGGGCGTGGCCGGGGCGTCGGCGCGGCTCAAGGCGGTGGCCCTGCGCTTGCTCGGCATCGGCGGGCTGTGCCGTGCCTACCGACTGTTTTGGCGCGCCTGCCGCCTGGTTGGCGGCATTGGCGCTGTGCCGGCATAGGGCTTGCCTGCAGCCTTAGGTTTGCTGCCCCGGCCCCTTCGCCACAGGCCCCCGGGCCGTTTGCCGTCGGGGCAGATGCCGTTGCTGTTGCCGGAAGATGCAAAAAAAGTCGCCCGAAAATTTGCATATTCCACAAAATGTAACTACCTTTGCACCGCAATTCAGAAAGGTTGCAACTTTTGATCGGGATGTAGCGCAGTTGGTTAGCGCACGCGTCTGGGGGGCGTGAGGTCGCTGGTTCGAGTCCAGTCATCCCGACTTGCTGAGGCAGGGCTATCGTTTTTCGATGGCCCTGCCTTTGTTTTATGCCCCCGCGTGCCCTCGGACGCATGGCGCCGGAAGGCT